>VFKK01000140.1 GCA_009885605.1 Cyclobacteriaceae bacterium
GACGAAATGAGTAACTTTCCCGTCCGTATCTTTCCAGATTTCGGGTCCGGTGGTTTTGTAATGAGCCAGGTAATTGTCAGGATTTGCAAATTGGTTGAGCATGAAATAGCCTTCTTCATCCCGCATTTGCTCGGATAAGGTTCTCGAGTATTCGATCGTCTTTGCAGCAGGAGTCAGGATTACTTTGGCACCATAAGCTTCCATAGAAAGGACCCGCTCTTTGGTGGAATTATCCGGCATGATCAATGTCATTTCCAGTCCAAGCACCTTTGCGACCATCGCCAACGCAATTCCTGTATTGCCGCTTGTAGCTTCGACTAATCTATCACCCCTTTTAATATCTCTCCGGTCAAGAGCACTTCGAAGCATGTTGTACGCCGCGCGATCTTTCACGCTTCCGCCCGGATTTTGACCTTCCAGTTTACAAAGGATTTTTACGTTAGGATTTACAGGAATATGTTCCAGTTCAATCAGAGGTGTATTTCCTATCAATTCAAATAACTTCATTCGAATCGTTTTTAAACACATACAAATCAGTTACCTCGCTGTCGGCATGATACATTTGGGTTTGGTAATAAACCTTGCTTCCTGCAGGCACGCTCTTGGTAAGCCATACATTTCCCCCGATCACGCTATTCTTTCCTATAGTTGTATTTCCACCTAAAATCGTGGCCCCTGAATAAATCACGACATTATCCTCGATTGTTGGATGGCGCTTCAGATCTGCATCCGCTTTGTCCACACTCAATGCTCCAAGCGTGACGCCCTGATAGATTTTGACGTGATTTCCGATCACGGTTGTTTCTCCGATTACCACTCCGGTACCGTGGTCGATGCAGAAAGAATGGCCAATTTGAGCTCCCGGATGAATATCAATTCCGGTTCTGCTATGGGCGATCTCGGTGATCATCCTTGGAATAAGTTTGATCCCAAGATTGTGGAGTAGGTTTGCAATTCGGAAAGCTGCAATCGCATAAAACCCCGGATAGCTTCTTAAAATCTCTGTTCTTGATTTTGCAGCAGGATCACCTTCGTACATCGCATCCACATCCTCGTGGACCATGTCAAATACTTTCTCCAGACCTTTAAAAAATTCATAGGCAAGTGCTTTGCCATCACCTCCATGCAAATGAATATTTCGCTCTAAAATGATGGAAAGTGAATTTCTCAATCTGTCAAATTGAGCTTCGACCTCAGTTTTTTCTTTGATTTTGTTGACTGAATATTCCGGGAAAAGTAATCCGAGTAATTCCTCGAAAAAATTCTTGATTACCTTAGGTGAAGGGCAATCAGTACATTCCTGATGCGCCTTATGTATTTTGGTAATTAGTGATTGCATGGTTTGAGTTGGGAGGTCTTATCACATGACAAAACCCACTCGAATCACATATGGTTCACCATAAGGAGACTGAAGATTATCATATAGTACATTGTAGAGGAAAGTAAAATTTGCTCCGCCTCTGGAACCGAAAGGTGCAAAGTACCCTCCCCCCAAAAATAGTGCATCCGACCAGATTCTGCTAAACCGTTCTGTCAAAAAATTGTAGTTGTCATAATTGAGTTTTTCATACTCGCCATGCAGAAAAACATTTGGCAAAACATTGAATCGAGAGAAAATCCTGCCTCCATAGGCATTGGATTCTCCTCCGGAATAGCGAGAATCATTGAAATATTGATAAGTGATCCCAAGACCTGAAGAGAATCTGGGCGTAATCATTACACCAGCCAATGGAGAAAGGTCTATTAAAGTAATCGTACCAAATTGCATCCCGAAATTCCCTCCGAAATACAAACGATCTTTGAATGGAATGGAGTCAGAATCAGTGTAAATCTCCCGCTGAGCAAATGAGTTGGTTTGAAAAAAGGCGAAGGACACGAAAGCCAGGATTGCGAATTTATTTTTTAACAATGACATAGAGATCTTCAGTCTTTTTTTTCATAAAATACTTTTCACGAGCGAATTTCTCCAAAAGTTCGGGGTTGCTCATCAACTCCTCCCGTTCGGCTTGAATTTTCTCTTTTCGCTCGATGTAAAATTCTTTTTGATCCTCAAGCTGATTCAGTTTTCTGCTCAGTCTGAATTGATTGACCACGTTATTGGAGTCAATAAAAATCATCCAAAACAGGAAAAACGCAGTGGAGAGAAAATAAAAATTCTTGGTGTACTTGAGGTACTTTCTCATACGAGCTTGGGTAAAAATTCTAAGATCAAGTTACAAAAATGATGCAAAAAAAAAGACAGCCTCGAAAGACTGTCTTTTAATATTGAAAATCACTAGTTATTATTTCAATCTACCGTTGAAAACAGCTGATTCGCCCAATTGCTCTTCGATTCTAAGCAATTGATTGTACTTAGCCATGCGGTCAGATCTGGAAGCTGAACCTGTTTTGATTTGTCCGCAGTTTACTGCCACTGCCAAATCTGCAATAGTTGAATCTTCTGTTTCACCTGATCTATGAGACATCACAGCAGTAAATCCTGCTTTATGAGCCATGGAGATAGCATTCAGTGTCTCAGTCAACGTACCGATTTGGTTTACTTTTACCAGGATTGAATTTGCGGATTTCTCCTCGATACCTCTCTTCAAGAACTTCACGTTGGTCACGAAAAGATCGTCACCTACCAGCTGAATTTTGTCACCAATTTTTGCAGTAAGCATAGCCCAACCAGCCCAATCCTCTTCTGCACAACCATCCTCTACAGAATCGATTGGATATTTTTCAGTCAACTCGGCCAAATAAGCAACTTGCTCTTCGCTTGATCTGATTTTTCCAGTCGGACCTTCAAACTTGGTGTAATCGTATTTTCCGTCTTTGTAGAATTCTGAAGCAGCACAGTCTAATGCAATGGTCACATCATCACCAGCTTTATAACCTGCTTTTGCAATAGCATCCAGGATACAACCCAGAGCCTCTTCTGTACCTCCGGAGAAGTTAGGTGCAAATCCACCCTCATCGCCTACAGAAGTGTTCAAACCTTTGTCATGAAGAATTTTTTTCAGATTGTGAAAAATTTCAGCACCCATTCTGATGGCTTCAGAGAAGCTGGGAGCTCCTACCGGACGAACCATGAATTCCTGAAAGGCAATAGGGGCATCTGAGTGAGATCCACCGTTGATGATGTTCAGCATCGGCACAGGAAGTGTATTGGCATTCACTCCGCCAATGTAGCGGTAAAGTGGCTGTCCGGATTCCATCGCAGCAGCTTTGGCTACTGCCAAAGAAACACCAAGAATTGCGTTTGCTCCCAATTTGCTTTTTGTGGAAGTTCCGTCCAGGTCAATCATGATCTGGTCGATCGTATTTTGCTCAAAAACATCAATTCCAACTAATTCCGGAGCAATGATGTCATTTACATTAGACACGGCTTTCAACACGCCTTTTCCTAAATATTTGCTTTTGTCTCCATCTCTTAGTTCCACGGCCTCATTGACCCCGGTGGAAGCTCCGCTTGGAACTGCCGCGCGACCAAAAGCACCATTTTCTGTAAAAACGTCCACTTCTACAGTTGGATTACCTCTTGAGTCGAGGATTTGTCTTGCATGAATTGATTGAATCAACGTCATAGTTTTAAAAGGTTTATTAGGATTAGTTTTGATTGATCAATGAAATAAAATCGTCAAAAAGGTAACGCGAATCGTGTGGTCCCGGAGAAGATTCAGGGTGGTATTGTACCGAAAACGCTGGTTTATTTTTCAAACGAATTCCAGCTACGGTATTGTCATTTAAGTGCACGTGGGTGATTTCAACTTCAGGATGATTCTCAGAATCCTCGCGGGAAATATTAAATCCATGATTTTGTGAAGTGATTTCACTTTTCCCTGTCAAAAGGTTTTTGATAGGATGGTTAAGACCTCTGTGTCCGTGGTGCATTTTATAGGTGGAAATCCCGCAAGATTCCGCCAAAATCTGATGGCCAAGACAAATCCCGAATAAAGGCTTTCCGGTCTCCAAAATATCTTTGGTCACCTCAACCGCATATTCCATGACGGCCGGATCTCCTGGGCCATTTGAAAGAAAATAAGCCTGCGGATTCCATGATTCCATTTCAGCCAAAGTAGTTTTCGCAGGGAAAACTTTACAATAAACACCTCTCGAGGCAAGATTTCTAAGGATATTTTTCTTAATACCGAAGTCAAGGCAAGCTACTTTGATGGGCGCATTTTCTTTTCCAAAAAAGTAAGGCTCTTGAGTACAAACTGAAGAGGAAAGTTCAAGCCCATTCATATCAGGCACTTGATTTAATTTCTCATTCAGCCCTTGAAGATCCCCTTCAAATTCAGAGCTTATAATTGCATTCATTGCGCCTTTAGAGCGAAGATGTCTTACAAGTTTCCGCGTATCGATATCTGCAATACCAGTGATTCCATTCTTAACAAGATAATCTTGCAAAGACCCGGAAGCATCCAATCTCGAATAAACATCCGAAAAGGAGTTTACGACAATTCCTGCAATAGTGGGGTTATCAGATTCCACTTCTTCTTCATGGACTCCGTAATTTCCAATGTGAGAAGTAGTAGTGACAATAATTTGTCCTGTATAAGATGGATCAGTGTAGATTTCCTGATATCCGGTCATTCCAGTGTTAAAGCATATTTCGCCACCATTAGTACCCGGATTACCGATAAGGGATCCATGAAAGACGGTTCCATCCGCCAAGAGTAAAGTTGCCTTTTGTCTAATCATTTTTTTGAAAGTTGCCCAAAGTTAAAGATTTATTGGGAAGGAGAATGAATGGTAGGGTTATAAAAAAAGGATTGAACGTATGTCCAATCCTTTTATTTATAAGTGATTTCTCAACTTATTTTTCCTCTGATTCATCAGTTGATTCAGCAGAAGCTTCCGGAGCACTAGGCTCTTCAGATTTTGCTTCGGCAGCAGGAGCTTTCGTCGCAGGAGCCTTTGCAGCAACTGCAGCTGGTGCAGCACCGGTACCTCTTCTGGATCTTCTTGTAGTCTTCTTCGCAGGCTCTGCATTTTTCAGCATCAATTCGTTGAAGTCAACCAATTCGATGATACACATTTCAGCATTATCTCCAAGACGGAAGCCTGTTTTAATAATTCTGGTATATCCTCCAGGACGAGTTGATACTTTCTCAATCACTTCACCAAAAAGGACGATGATCGCCTCTTTGTTTTTAAGATAGGAGAAAGCCATACGTCTGTTGTGAGTCGTATCGTCTTTAGCTCTGGTAATCAGAGGCTCGACGTATTTCTTCAATTCTTTAGCCTTGGCAAGCGTGGTTGAGATACGCTTGTGAAGAAGTAGAGAGGTAGCCATATTAGAAAGCATTGCCTTCCTGTGAGCGGTCTTTCTTCCAAGGTGGTTAAATTTCTTACCGTGTCTCATTGTTATTTATTCTTCGTCAAGTTTATACTTTGAAATATCCATACCAAAGGTCAAGCCTTTTTCCTGGATGAGTTGCTCCAATTCAGCGAGAGATTTCTTTCCAAAGTTTCTAAATTTCATCATGTCAGAAATTTCAAGTTTAGCAAGATCACCCAATGTCTTTACATCAGCAGCTTTAAGACAATTGAACGCACGAACAGAAAGGTCAAGATCACTCAAAGACGTTTTCAAAAGCTTTCTCATATGAAGGAATTCTTCATCGATAGGCTCAGGCTCCGCTACTCCTGTTTGATCAAGGACCATAGTCTGGTCAGAGAACAACATAAAGTGCTGAATCAAGATTTTTGCAGATTCCTGAAGAGCTTTTTCTGGATGGATAGATCCATCCGTAGTTACTTCTAAAATCAGTTTCTCAAAGTCTGTCTTCTGCTCAACTCGGGTGTTTTCGACGCTGTACTTCACATTCTTTATTGGAGTGAAAATGGCATCGATGGCGATTACACCAAAAACCTGATCTTTAGGTTTTGACTCATCAGCCGGCATATACCCTCTTCCTTTTTCTACTGTAAGTTCAATTTCAAACCCCTTAGTTTCATCTATATGACAGATGATAAGCTCAGGATTCAAAATATCAAAGGAAGAAGTGAACTTAGCAATGTCCCCGGCCGTGAGAACAGACTGATTTTTGATCTCTACAGTGATTTTTCCATCGAAAGCTTCATGAACCTTCTTGAATCTCACTTGCTTCAAATTCAAAATAATATCAGTTACGTCTTCAACTACACCTTCGATGGTGGAAAACTCATGCACTACACCAGGAATTTTGATTGAAGTGATGGCGTATCCCTCCAAGGAAGAAAGCAATATTCTTCTCAGGGCGTTACCAATAGTAACTCCATAGCCTTTTTCGAGCGGTTTGAAGGTAAATAAGCCATGAAAGTCATCGGCTTTCTCCATCACCACTTTCTCTGGCATTTGAAATGCTAGTATGGACATATATCTCGTTCTTTTTTTAAAAGCTGAAAATATTAAGATTACTTAGAGTAAAGTTCGACAATGAGCTGCTCCTTGATATTCTCAGGAATATCATTTCTGCTAGGAATACTGACGAATTTGCCGGTCAATGAAGCGCCATCCCACTCTAACCAGGAATATTTATTGACACCTCTACCAGCCAAGCTGTTTGTGATAGCTTCAAGAGACTTAGATCTTTCTCTTACTGAAACTACATCACCCGGCTTAAGGGTAAATGAAGGAATGTTAACTACCTCACCATTCACCAGCAAATGCTTGTGAGAAACGAATTGTCTTGCACCTCTTCTTGTTGGGGCGATACCCAACCTGTACACCGTGTTGTCCAATCTTGCTTCAAGAAGCTGAAGAAGGTTTTCACCAGTGATACCAGTTTTTCTGGAAGCAATACCAAACATTTTGGCAAATTGTCTTTCCAAGACTCCATAGATGTATTTAGCCTTCTGCTTTTCAGCAAGTTGGATTGCATATTCTGACTGCTTCTTTCTTCTACCTTTTCCGTGTTGTCCCGGACCGTAGTTTTTCTTCTGAAGTGCCTTGCTATGCCCCTCGATAGGCTCACCAAATTTTCTGGCGATCTTTGCTTTAGGACCTGTATATCTAGCCATTCTATTACAATTTTATAATTAAACTCTTCTACGCTTAGGTGGACGACAGCCATTGTGTGGCATTGGAGTCACGTCAGTGATGGTAGTCACATCCAATCCTACATTTTGCAATGTTCTGATCGCAGATTCACGACCAGCACCGGGACCTTTTACAAATACTTCGATTTTTCTCAAACCTAAGTCAAATGCCACTTGTCCGCAATTTTGAGCGGCCATCTGAGCAGCGTAAGGAGTATTTTTCTTTGAACCTCTGAAACCCATTTTACCGGCAGAAGCCCAAGAGATCACTTGACCTGCATTATTGGTAATAGAGATAATGATATTATTGAAGGAAGCTCTTATGTGAGCTTGCCCGACAGCTTCTACCTTTACTACTCTTTTTTTACCCTTTGCTTTATCGTTTCTTTTCTGAGCCATAATCTAAATCAGGTTTTATTTAGTTGCTTTCTTTTTGTTGGCAACTGTCTTTCTCTTACCCTTCCTTGTTCTAGCGTTGTTCTTGGTATGCTGACCGCGAACAGGAAGCCCTTTTCTATGTCTTAAACCTCTGTAGCAACCGATGTCCATCAGTCGTTTGATGTTCAATTGGATCTCTGACTTCAATACACCTTCAGTTCTGAATTCCTCGCCAATAAGAGTACGGATGGCTGTTGATTCTTCATCATTCCACTCGCCTGCCTTTTTGTCGAAAGAGATACCGGCTTTGCTCAGGATCGCTTGAGCTGAACTTCTACCAATACCGAAGATATAAGTAAGTCCGATCTCGCCACGTTTATTGTCTGGTATATCTACACCTGCAATTCTAGCCATAATCTTAACCTTGTCTTTGTTTATACTTAGGATTTTTCTTGTTGATCACGTAAAGTACTCCCTTCCTTCTGATCAACTTACAGTCAACACTTCTTTTTTTAATAGATGTCTTTACTTTCATGTCAGTCTATTTATATCTATATACTATTCTACCTTTTGATAAATCGTATGGAGACAACTCTAATTTTACTCTGTCCCCAGGAAGAATCTTTATATAATTCATCCTCATTTTACCGGAAATATGAGCAATAAGCTGATGTCCATTTTCCAATTCCACTTTAAACATCGCATTGGACAATGCTTCCGTGATGGTCCCGTCCTGTTCTATTGATGTTTGTTTCGCCATATTAGAATTTAAAATTCTCTTCTATGTATTTATGGGTCGTCAAGACCTCTGTTCTATCTTCAAATATTGCAACCGTATGCTCATAGTGAGCTGAAGCCTTTCTATCAGCAGTGCGGATAGTCCAACCATCTTTCTCCTGAACAATGTTCCTTGTTCCAAGATTTACCATTGGCTCGATCGCAATCACCATTCCTGCTTTGAGAGGAATTCCACTCCCTTTCTTTCCATAATTTGGAACCTCAGGGGCTTCGTGAAGATTTTTTCCCAATCCATGTCCGACAAGTTCTCTGACTACTGTATAGCCCTTTGCCTCTACGAACTTTTGAATTGCAAAACCGATATCTCCGACTCTATTCCCAAAAACAGCTTGCTCAATACCTAGATAAAGTGAATCTCTGGTGGACTTTAATAAGTCAATGATTGAAGCGGATACTTCACCAATAGGGTACGTATAAGCGGAATCGCTATGAAAACCTTGGTGAAAGACTCCACAATCTATTGAGATTATATCGCCATCTTTCAATTCATACTGAGAAGGAAAACCGTGAACGACTACTTCATTCACTGAAATACAAAGCGAAGCAGGGAAACCATTGTAGCCTTTAAAAGAAGGCACTGCATTATTATCCCTGATAAACTCCTCAGCTATTTTATCTAATAAAGAGGTCTTTACCCCTTCTTTAACATGTTTGGCTACTTCCCCATGGGCTTTACCAAGAATGTCAGCACTTTTTTTAATCAACTCAACTTCTTCCGAAGTCTTATAATGAATCATTTCTAGGCAATCTGGTAATTGGAAGGATTGTTCTTCATATTACCGCTTTTCATCATTCCTTCGTAATGTCTCATCAAAAGGTAACTTTCAATTTGTCTTAAAGTATCCATGATCACACCGATCATAATTAAGAGAGAAGTTCCTCCGTAGAATTGAGCGAACTCAGTTCCTACTCCAGAAATGATTGCTAAAGCGGGCAAAATGGCCACCGCAGCTAACAGAACGGATCCAGGTAAAGTTATTTTAGAAATAATTCCATCGATAAATTCTGCTGTAGGAGCTCCAGGTTTGATGCCGGGAACAAAACCACCGTTTCTCTTCATATCTTCTGCAATTTGCTCAGGGTTAACTGTGATAGCAGTGTAGAAGAATGTGAAAACGATAATAAGAACAGCAAATAACAAGTTGTATTGCCAAGATGTAAAGTCACTAAATGTGGCTCCTATGTAGTTAGCAATATCGCTTTCAGATGCCCAAATTTGAGAAATCAAAGCTGGCAGGAACATTAATGATTGAGCGAAAATGATTGGCATAACTCCAGAGGCATTAACCTTAATAGGAATATACTGTCTCTGTCCGCCGTACACCTTACCTCCAACTACTTGCTTTGCATATTGAACAGGAATCCTTCTTGTTGCTTCTGTCAAGGCTATAACACCTACCACAACAAAAAACAGAACCAAGGCCTCAATGATGAGTAGCAACATTCCGGAAGATCCTTTCTCCAGTCCTTCAGCAATAATTGCACCTGGAAACCTGGAGATAATACCGATCATGATCAGCATCGAAATTCCATTTCCAATACCTTTTTCGGTGATTTTCTCTCCAAGCCACATGCAAAACATGGTACCTGCGGAAAGTAAAACCAATGAACTGAACATGAATAGCGATGTACTTACCATTACAGCGCCGGTTGGCAAAATAGTGGCAGTTACATATCCGATACCCTGGGCAATCGTGATAGCTATTGTTAATACCCGGGTGATCTGGTTGATTCTTTTTCTTCCAGATTCTCCCTCTTTTTGCATCTTCTGAAAATAAGGAACTCCGACAGTCAATAGCTGCAACACGATGGAAGCAGATATATACGGCATGATACCAAGACCGAAGATGGAAGCATTACTAAATGCACCACCAAGGAAAGTATCAATCAAACCAAAGATTCCCTCCGGAGCTGCACCTAACTTAGAAGGATCCACCCCTGGAAGAACGATGAAAGAACCTAGTCTGAAGATGATCAGAAAACCGATCGTGTTCAGGATTCTCACTCGTAGATCTTCGATAGAGAAAATATTCTTAACTGTCGAGATAAACTTTTTCATTTACTTAAATCTTGTTTACAGATCCCCCAAGAGTTTCGATTGCTGCAACAGCAGTCTCCGAAAACTTATGAGCAGTCACATTCAATTTGGATTTCAATTCGCCACCACCAAGGATTTTGATTTTATCATTCTTGGAAGCAATTCCATGAGCTACTAAAGCTTCCATGTCAATTACTTCAAGATTGAATTGATCAGCTAGGCCTTGCAAGGTATCCAAATTTACTGGTTTGAACTCAACTCTATTGAAGCTTTTGAATCCAAATTTAGGAACTCGCCTTTGAAGGGGCATCTGACCACCTTCGAAACCAGATTTGGACTTATATCCAGATCTTGATTTTGCTCCTTTGTGACCTCTTGTAGAAGTACCTCCTCTTCCGGAACCCGTACCTCTACCTATTCTCTTGCGAGATTTAGTAGATCCATCGGCTGGTTTTAATGTATGCAGTTTCATAATTAAGCTTCTTCAACTTTTACAAGGTGACTAACTTTTTTTACCATTCCAGCAATCTGAGGAGTGTTTTCAACAATCTTGGACTTACTGATTTTACCAAGTCCTAAAGCAACGATAGTGGCTTTCTGATCTTTTGGTCTGTCAATGGTACTTTTGGTCTGAGTGATTTTTATCTTTCCCATGATGATTATCCATTAAAGACTTTGGCCATTTTCACACCTCTCTGTTGAGAAACTGCAATAGCATCTCTCAATTGAATCAATGCGTCGATGGTAGCTTTTACCACGTTGTGAGGATTTGATGAGCCTTTAGATTTAGCCAAAACGTCTGTAACGCCAGCACTTTCTAAAACCGCACGCATCGCTCCACCGGCAATTACGCCTGTACCAGCAGCAGCTGGCTTGATCAATACAAAACCTCCACCGAATTTACCTAATTGCTCGTGGGGGATTGTTCCTTTCAAAACCGGAACTTTAACCAAATTTTTCTTAGCATCTTCGATGCCTTTAGTGATCGCATCAGTTACTTCGTTGGCTTTACCCAAACCGTAACCCACAACTCCTTGGCCATCGCCTACCACTACTATAGCTGAAAAAGAGAATCTTCTACCACCTTTAACCACTTTGGCTACTCGGTTGATCGCTACTACTTTTTCCTTAAGTTCTGTATCTGTAGCCCGAATGGGCTTTCTTTTTACTTGAGACATATCGGATTAAAATTTAAGGCCACCTTCTCTGGCACCATCTGCCAAAGCTTTCACATTACCATGATACAAGTAGCCATTTCTATCGAATACTACTTCGCTCACCCCATTAGCTACTGCTCTTTCAGCAAGCTTTTTACCTACTTCAGCTGAAACAGATAATGTGGTGTTGGCTTTTGCTCCAAGTTCTTTTGAGGATGCTTGTGCCAATGTGTGACCTTTAAGATCATCAACAAGTTGCGCATATATGCCAGTATTGCTTTTGAAAACTGACAACCGAGGTCTGGAATCAGTACCAGAAATCTTTCTTCTGATACCCTGCTTGATTCTAAGTCTTCTGGAATTCTTATTAAATGCCATAACCTATTATTTTTTACCGGCAGTTTTACCAGCCTTACGTCTAACTTGTTCACCAACGAAGCGCACACCTTTTCCTTTGTAAGGTTCAACCTTACGAAGAGATTTGATTTTTGCTGCTATTTGACCGATCAATTCCTTGTCAATTGCTTCCAATGTAATAATCGGGTTTTTACCTTTTGGAGTCTCGGTTTTCAAAGAGACGCTCTGTGGCAATGCAAAGAAAATGTTGTGGGAATATCCAAGACTTAGTTCAAGAACTTGTCCTTGATTGGTTGCCTTATAACCTACGCCTACAAGCTCCAAGTCTCTTTTGTAACCTTCAGATACACCTATGATCATATTATTGATCAATGATCTGTAAAGCCCGTGCATAGACTTGTGTCTTTTAGAATCAGTTGGTCTTGAAACAACAACTTCCTGACCTTCTACTTTCACCTCAATATCGGGATTCACATCCTGAGTGAGAGTACCTTTTGGACCTTTAACAGTGACCAGCCCATGAGCTGACACGTCTACAGTAACACCGCCAGGTATATTTATTGGTTTTTTACCTATTCTAGACATGATAGTAAATTAATATACGTAGCAAAGTACTTCGCCTCCAACACCTTCGGTGCGAGCTTCTTTGTCTGTCATTACACCTTTTGATGTAGAAACGATTGCAATACCAAGTCCATTAATGACTCTAGGTAAGCTGTCATGCTTTACATACTTTCTCAGACCTGGAGTACTTACTCTTCTCAGGCTCACGATTGCATTTTGCTTCGTAGTTGGACTATATTTCAAAGCGATTTTGATGGTTCCCTGAGGGCCATTGTCTTCAAACTTGTAATTTTGAATATATCCTTTCTCGTGCAATACTTTCGTAATCTCCTTTTTAAGGTTGGACGCAGGTATCTCGACAATTCTATGAGAAGCCTTGATGGCATTTCTCAATCTGGTCAGATAATCAGCTATTGGATCAGTCATGGTTCATTTAAGTCTAGCTCCACCCGAATTGGGCGTGCAAAGTTACGAATTGATTTTTAGAATAAAAACTACTGTCGTGATTTTACCAGCTGGACTTAGTGATTCCAGGAATTTTGCCCGCTGAGGCCATTTCCCTGAAAGTAACCCTGTTGATACCGAACTTTCTCATGTAGCCTTTTGGACGACCTGTTAACTTACATCTGTTGTGAAGTCTAACAGGGGAAGCGTTCTTTGGCAATTTGTCAAGAGCCGCATAGTCACCGGCTGCTTTCAGCTCAGCTCTTTTCTTGGCATACTTGGCTACCAGACCTTCTCTTTTTCTCTCGCGAGCTTTGATGGATTCTCTTGCCATGATTATTCTGGATTATTTTTATTTACGAAAGGCATTCCAAAAGCTTTCAATAATGCCAAACTTTCCTCGTCTGTTTTTGCGGTAGTCACAAAAGTAATATCCATACCAGAGATCCTGTTCACCTTTTCGATGCTGATCTCAGGGAAAATAATTTGTTCTGTAACACCTAAGGTATAGTTACCTCTTCCGTCAAACCCTTTGTCAGAAATTCCTTTGAAATCTCTAACTCGTGGCAGAGCAACGGTCATCAAACGATCTAAAAATTCATACATCTTATCTCCTCTGAGAGTAACTTTTGCCCCGATAGGCATTCCTTCTCTCAATTTGAAGTTGGATACTGAAGTCTTAGCTTTTGTAGAAACTGCTCTCTGACCAGTGATCAAAGAAAGCTCTTCAACGCCCTGATCAACCAATTTCTTATCTGCTACAGCTGCTCCGATACCTTTGTTAAGCACAATCTTGCTCAACTTAGGAACTTGCATCACCGAAGAGTATTGAAATTTTTCTTTCATAGCCGGAACAATATCGTTCAGGTATTTTTGCTTGATTCTTGGATTAGCCATTGATCACCTCCCCAGTTTTCTTAGAGTATCTCACTAGTTTTCCTTTATCGTTAGCCTTACGACCAGTTCTGGTAGTTTCACCAGTTTTCGGATCTACTAACATTAAATTACTGATATGGATGCCAGCTTCCTTCTTTTCGATTCCGCCTTGTGGCTTAGCCGCAGTTGGCTTCACATGTTTTGTAATCATGTTTAGACCTTCTACGATTGCTCTGCTTTTTGCTTTGTCTACAGAAAGAACTTTTCCCGTTTTTCCGTTATCATCACCTGCGATCACCTTCACTGTGTCTCCAGTTTTGATGTGCAGTTTTGTCTGCGTGTTCAATTTTCTTTCCATGATTACAATACTTCTGGGGCCAGGGAAACGATTTTCATAAACTGCTTCTCTCTCAATTCTCTGGCAACTGGGCCGAAAATACGAGTGCCTCTTGGCTCGTCGTTGTTATTCAACAACACAGCAGCATTATCTTCAAATCGGATATAAGAACCGTCTTTTCTTCTTATTTCTTTTTTGGTGCGTACGATAACCGCTTTGGAAACGGTACCTTTTTTCATATTGCTGGATGAAAGGGCTGATTTTACAGTAACGACTACTTTGTCACCAATAGAAGCATAGCGCTTCCCAGTTCCACCCAATACACGGATAACCAATACCTCTTTGGCACCGGAATTGTCCGCCACACTTAGTCTGGATTCTTGTTGTATCATGATTACTTAGCCCTCTCTATAATTTCAACTACTCTCCAACGTTTGTTCTTACTCAGCGGACGAGTTTCACTTATTTTAACGATGTCACCTGGGTTACACTCGTTTTTCTCGTCATGAGCCATAAATTTGGTAGTCTTCGCGACGAACTTACCATAGATACCGTGCTTTACACGACGCTCTACAGCCACAGTGATGGATTTATCCATCTTGTTGCTCACCACTTTACCAACTCTTTCTTTTCGAAGATTTCTCTCTATCGTAGCCATTTTCTTTTCTGTTAGCTAGTTATTTGGCAGTCAGGGCTGTCTTCAATCTTGCGATCAAGCGCTTAGACTCACGGATTCTGTTAGGATTCTCTATCGGAGTAATGGAATGAGCAAACCTAAGTTTGGTCAAATTCTCCTTTTCAGCAACGATTCGCTCGGCTGTTTCACTTGCGGAAAGTGATTTTATCTCAGTGTTTTTCATAGTCTTATTATTCTGCGAAATCTCTACGAACAACAAATCTGGTACTTACTGGAAGTTTCTGCTGCGCAAGTCTTAACGCCTCTTGAGCGGTCTCCAAGCTCACGCCTGTAGCTTCAAAAAGGATCGTTCCTGGCTTAATTACTGCTACCCAATATTCTGGAGCACCTTTACCTTTACCCATACGTACTTCTGCAGGTTTCTTGGTGATAGGTTTGTCAGGAAATATCCTGATCCAAACCTGACCTTCTCTTTTCATGGCTCTCGTCATAGCGATACGAGCTGCCTCGATCTGGCGGGAGGTGATCCATCCTGGCTCCAGGGATTTGATGCCAAAGTTGCCAAAAGAAAGCTCATGCCCTCTGGTAGCTAGACCTTTGACACGGCCCTTATGCATTTTCCTATATTTAGTTCTTTTCGGCTGTAACATGATTTCTCACTTAGTCGGTGAAAATTAGTTATTTCTTATTTCTGCGTCGTGGACCACTGTTGTCTCTCTTTGGACCCGGAGCGTTACTACGTACGCCTTTCGGCTCGTTAGCTGCACCTTGGTTAGGAGACAAGTCTCTTTTTCCGTACACTTCACCTTTGAAGATCCAAACTTTGATACCGATCAATCCATAAACCGTTAAGGCCTCTGAAAGTGCGTAATCAATGTCTGCTCTTAAAGTATGAAGAGGAATTCTTCCCTCTTTGTACATTTCTGAACGGGCCATTTCGGCTCCACCCAGACGACCAGAAAGTTTAACTTTAATTCCTTCCGCTCCCACTCTCATGGATGCTGCAATTGCTTGCTTCATTGCTCTTCTGAAGGAAATTCTAGCTTGAAGTTGCTGAGCGATAGATTCACCTACCAATTTCGCATCCAGTTCAGGACGCTTGATCTCAAAGATATTAATCTGAATATCCTTGTTGGTGATCTTCTTAAGTTCTTCTTTCAGCTTATCTACTTCGGCTCCACCTTTACCAATAACTACTCCTGGTCGGGCTGTATGAATGGTAAGCGTGATTCTCTTGAGCGTTCGCTCAATGATCACCTTAGCAATCCCCCCTTTAGGAATTCTGGCAAGGACGTACTTACGGATTTGTTGATCTTCGTATAGTTTTTCAGCAAAGTCTTTCCCACCATACCAGTTGGAATCCCAGCCTTTGACTACACCAAGTCTAAATCCTATTGGGTTGATCTTTTGTCCCATAGTCTGTTCTTAATTTGCCTTTTCGTTTGTTACTAATTCACCAGCGGTAACATCCTGTGCAATGATTGTATCAATTACAAGGGTTACATGATTTGATCTTTTGCGGATTCTATGACCTCTTCCCTGAGGAGCTGGTCTCAATCTCTTAAGTGATCTTCCTTCGTCAACCATAACAGTTTTGATATACAGATCAGCTTCTTCAAGCTTTGTATCAGGATTTTTGGCTTGCCAGTTTGCAACTGCAGAAAGCACTAATTTCTCTAATCTTATCGCACCGTGGTTAGGTGTGAACTTTAAGATAGACAAAGCAATACCTACTCTTTTGCCTCTAACCAAGTCGGCTACAAGGCGCATCTTGCGCGGAGATGTAGGGACGTTATTTAATCTTGCTGATGCTTCCATGATTATCTCTTTCCTTTATCTTTTTTGGCAACGTGGCCTCTGAAATTTCTGGTAGGAGCAAATTCACCAAGCTTGTGGCCTACCATGTTGTCTGTAACAAAAACAGGAATAAACTTATTTCCATTATGCACAGCGAAGGTATGTCCTACGAAATCTGGAGAAATCATAGATCTTCTTGACCAAGTCTTGATGACAGATTTCTTTCCGGACTCGTTCATAACATCCACCTTTTTCAAAAGATGGTGCTCGATATAAGGACCTTTTTTTAATGAACGTGCCATAATTATTTAGATCTTTTACTTACGATAAAGTTATTTGAATACTTCTTAGGTGATCTGGTTTTCTTACCCTTCGACAAAAGACCTTTTCTTGATCTTGGATGTCCTCCGGAAGAACGACCTTCACCACCACCCATCGGGTGATCGACTGGGTTCATCGCAACACCTCTTGTACGAGGTCTAACTCCTAGCCATCTCATACGGCCGGCTTTTCCAAGAACCACATTCATATGGTCACCGTTTGATACAGTTCCTACTGTAGCCATACAAGTTCCCAATACGAGTCTCATCTCACCTGAAGGAAGTTTTACCGTCACGTATTTACCCTCACGTGCAACGATCTGTGCATAACCACCAGCACTTCTTGCCATCACTCCACCTTTACCTGGCTTCAATTCCAAGTTATGTACAATTGTACCCATTGGAATGTTTGCCAGAGGCATTGCATTACCAACTTCTGGAGCTACTTGCTCACCGGAAATCACTGTTTGTCCAACTTGCAAACCTTCCGGCGCGATAATGTAGGCCTTTGCACCGTCCACATAATACAGTAGGGCAAGACGGGCTGTTCTGTTTGGATCATACTCGATAGACTTAACTACCGCAGGTACACCAAACTTATTTCTCTTGAAGTCTACAATTCTGAGTCTTCTTTTATGACCACCACCAATGTAGCGAGCGGTCATTTTGCCTTCATTATTTCTACCACCTGACTTCTTATTAGGAGCAAGAAGAGATTTCTCTGGCTTAGACGCAGTTATTTCGTCAAACGCCGGGGCTACTCTGAATCTTGTTCCTGGAGTTACAGGCTTCAATTTTTTAATTGCCATGATATTGATTCAATTAAATTTCTCCGTAAAAATCAATTACCTCACCATCGGCTACTTGCACAATTGCTTTCTTAAAAGAATTGGTGAAGCCTGATACTACTTTATTGTTGGTGTAGCGAGTTTTTTGCTTTGCAGCGTATCTCATGGTCTTGATAGAAACCACTTTTACACCAAACGTTTTTTCTACAGCTTTCTTGATTTCTGGTTTCTTCGCAGTTTTCTCAACGATGAATCCATAAACGCCTCTTTCATTCATGGCGGAAATCTTCTCTGTAATCAAAGGTTGTTTCAGAATATCCATTGTCTTATTTCGATAAAATGGTTTCTAACATACTTACAGAACCTTCACAAATAACCAATTGGTCAGCGTGGAGCACTTGATAAGTATTTACATCATTTACAGTTACAACCTTTGCCTTTGGCAAGTTTCTGCTAGACAGATACACATTCTTGTTTTCTTCAGGAAGAACCAACAACGTCTTTTTGTCTGTCAAAGAAAGGCCAGAAAGCAAAGCCAGATAGTTTTTAGTTTTTGGAGCATCGAATTGGATATTTTCCAAAACCAAAATACTGTTGTCTTTCACTTTATAAGCAATGGCAGACTTTCTGGCTAATTGTTTAACTTTTTTATTCAATTTGAAGGAATAATCTCTTGGTCTTGGACCAAATACTCTTCCTCCACCTCTGAAAAGCGGCGACTTTATAGATCCAGCTCTTGCACCACCGGTGCCTTTTTGCTTTTTGATCTTTTTAGTAGAGCCTGCAATTTCATTTCTCTCTTTTGATTTGTGAGTACCCTGTCTTTGGTTAGCCAAGTACTGCTTCACATCCAGATAGATCGCGTGATCGTTTGGAACGATAGCGAAAATTTCGTCAGACAAGCTAACTGTTCTACCGGTGTTCTCTCCTTTATGATTAATTACTGCTAATTCCATGGCTTACTTCTCTAGAATAACGAAAGAATTTTTTGGGCCAGGTACTGAACCAGAAACTAACAGGAGGTTTTGCTCAGGGTAAATTCTCAACACTCGAAGGTTGATTACTTTTACTCTGTCACCACCAGTTCTTCCTGCCATTCTCATTCCTTTAAATACTCTGGAAGGCCAAGAACATGCACCAATTGAACCCGGGTGCCTAAGTCTGTTGTGCTGACCGTGAGTTGTTCCACCCACACCAGCAAAACCATGACGTTTTACAACACCTTGGAAACCTTTACCTTTAGAAGTACCAATAGCATCTACGAAGTCACCTTCAATAAATACTTGCTCAGCCTTCACAGTCTTACCCAGATCAACCTGACCGTCAAATTCGACGCGGAAATCTCTGAACTCCACAACTTTCTGCTTTGGTGTTGTACCGGCCTTTTTGAAATGACCCATTAGTGGCTTAGGAGTGTTTTTCTCCTTACGCTCACCGAATGCCAACTGCACTGCGTTGTACCCGTCTGTATCGACGTTTTTTACTTGCGTCACTACGCAAGGACCAGCTTCTATTAGCGTGCATGCGACGTTACGTCCATCGGCACTGAAAATGCTAGTCATACCTACTTTTTTTCCTATAATACCAGACATCTTTAATAAGATATATTGATAATCAACAGGCAAATGTCTGCCTGAGCCCTTTTTTAGGGACTGCAAAGTTACTGAAATAAAATTCTGCAACAAACGCCAACTCCTATATTTTCAAACAATTAGGAAATATTTAATTTGGCGTTTTTCTGATTAACCTATAAGGAACCAATTGAAATCGAAATGTGGATCTAAAAGCAAAAAGACCTGAGCTTCCGCACAGGCCTTTTCTACAAGATTTGAGGTCCTGTCAGACTTTGATCTCTACATCAACTCCGCTAGGAAGCTCGATTTTCATCAAAGCGTCCACTGTTTTTGAAGAGTTAGAGTAGATATCTACCAGTCTCTTGTAAGTACAAAGCTGATATTGATCTCTGGCCTTTTTGTTTACGTGTGGGGATTTCAAAACTGTGAATTTCTCCTTTTTCGTAGGCAAAGGAATAGGTCCTACAACGATTGCTCCAGTGGCTTTTACAGCCTTCACGATCTTCTCTGATGACTTATCCACCAGGCTATGATCGTATGATTTAAGTTTTATTCTGATTTTCTGATTCATTTCAATTAGAATTTAGGATTTTTCACCTTTAACTTTTGCGATTACTGCTTCAGCAATGTTGTTAGGAACCGGCTCGTAGTGAGAGAACGTCAGTGAAGCAGAAGCTCTGCCTGATGAGTTTGTTCTCAAGTCAGTTACATAACCGAATAATTCAGACAATGGAACATTAGCTTTGATTACAGAGGAAGTTCCTTTGGTATCCATTCCTTTCATTACGCCTCTTCTTCTGTTCAAATCACCAGTGATAGGACCAGTGTATTCGTCAGGAGTAACTACCTCCACAGACATGATTGGCTCCAAAAGTTGTGGCTTGCATTTTCTTGCAGCTTCTTTGAAACCAATCCTTGCAGCCAATTCAAAGGAAAGGGCATCAGAATCGACATCGTGGAATGATCCGTGGAATAGTCTCACTTTCATTGCCTCGATAGGATATCCAGCCAATGGACCATTTTTCATGGCCTCGTTGAAACCTTTCTGGATAGCAGGGATGAATTCTCTTGGAATAACACCACCCACGATTCCGTTGACGAAATCCAACCCTGGCTTAATTTCTCCTGATTCCGCATCAGGTGCTTTTGGACCAAGTTCGAATAAGATGTCTGCGAATTTACCTTTACCACCAGTCTGCTTCTTGTAAACTTCTTTGTGCTCAACATTTGCAAAAAGAGCTTCTTTGTAAGCCACCTGAGGTGCACCCTGGTTGATTTCAACTTTAAATTCTCTCTTAAGACGATCGATGATAATCTCCAAGTGAAGTTCACCCATACCTCTTAGAATAGTTTGACCAGTTTCCTGATCAGTATTTACTACGAGTGTTGGATCTTCTTCAACCAATTTGGAAATGGCCATACCCAATCTATCAGCATCTACCTGCTTCTTAGGCTCGATAGCATATCCGATAACCGGCTCTGGGAAAACCATTGATTCTAATACCACCTTGCGCTTTTCGTCGCAAAGAGTGTCACCTGTCTTAATATCTTTGAATCCAACTACAGCACCAATATCACCAGCAACCAATCTTTCGATTTGATTTTGCTTATTAGCGTGCATTTGGAATACTCTTGAAATACGTTCTTTATTGCCTGATCGACTATTGAAAATATAAGAACCAGACTCAAGCGTACCAGAGTATGCTCTTACAAAACAAAGTCTACCTACAAATGGGTCTGTGGCGATTTTGAAAGCAAGACCAGCAAATGGTTCTTTTTCATCAGGTCGAATTGCAACTGGCTCTTCTGAATCAAGACCCGTAGCTACAATATCATCTTTATCCAATGGTGATGGAAGTAATTCCATTACAAGGTCAAGCATTGTTTGTACACCTTTATTTTTGAATGAAGAACCACAAACCATAGGGACAATTTTCATGTCAATGGTTGCTTTTCTCAAAGCACTCAAAATCTCGGACTCTGTAATTGAATTTGGATCGTCAAAAAACTTCTCCATCAATGCCTCGTCGTAGTCAGCCACTGCTTCAAGCAAATGCTCTCTGTATTCGGCTACTTCTTCGATCATATCTGCAGGAATTGGAACTTCTCTAAAGGTCATGCCTTTGTCATCCTCGTTCCACTCGATTGCACGATTATTGATCAAATCAACAACACCTGTAAAGTTTTCTTCAGCACCAATTGGAAGTTGCAGTGGAACTGCATGGCTACCCAGCATTTCTCTTACTTGCTTACAAACTCCTAAGAAATCTGCTCCGGCACGGTCCATTTTGTTAACGAATCCGATACGAGCAACTTTATAGTTATCTGCAAGTCTCCAGTTGGTTTCAGATTGAGGTTCTACTCCGTCTACTGCACTAAACAAAAATACCAATCCATCGAGAACACGAAGTGATCTGTTTACCTCTACGGTAAAGTCAACGTGACCGGGAGTATCGATGATGTTTATTTGATATTTGTTACTTCTGTAATCCCAAAAAACTGTAGTAGCAGCTGAAGTGATGGTAATACCTCTCTCCTGCTCTTGCTCCATCCAGTCCATAGTGGCTGCACCATCGTGCACCTCACCAATTTTGTGACTCACACCTGAATAATAAAGAATTCGCTCAGTGGTGGTAGTTTTACCGGCATCAATATGTGCCGCAATTCCAATGTTCCTTGTGAATTTTAAATCTCTTGCCATCTTAATTAAAATCTAAAGTGAGAGAACGCTTTGTTGGCTTCAGCCATTCTGTGCGTATCATCTTTTTTCTTCACACCGGCACCTTCGCCTTTTGAAGCAGCGATGATTTCGCCGGCTAATCTGTCCATCATTGTCTTCTCTCCTCTTTTTCTGGCGTAGTTGATCATCCACTTGATACCAAGTGAAATTTTTCTGTCAGGTCGAACTTCCATTGGAACCTGGAACGTAGCACCACCAACTCTACGACTCTTCACCTCTACGGATGGAGCTATATTGTTAAGCGCTTTTTTCCAAACCTCAAGACCATTCTCACCTACTTTTGTTTCTACTTTCGCTACCGCGTCGTAGAAAATTTTGTAAGCGATACTCTTCTTCCCATCTACCATTAGACAGTTCACAAACTTGGTTACCAAGGTGTCATTGAACTTTGGATCAGGAAGAATATATCTCTTCTTTGGTTTCGCTTTTCTCATTTCTTTGGATTGTTATTATTTTTTCTTTTTTGCTGGAGCACCTTTGGCTGCAGCTACTGGAGCACCTTTTCCAGCTTTAGGTCTCTTAGCACCGTACTTGGAACGACCTTGCTTACGGTCTTTAACTCCCGCTGTATCGAGTGCACCACGGATGATGTGATATCTTACTCCTGGAAGATCCTTAACACGACCACCTCTGATCAATACGATCGAGTGCTCCTGTAGATTGTGACCTTCTCCTGGAATGTAAGCATTCACTTCTTTTCCATTTGTCAATCTCACCCTGGCCACCTTTCTCATCGCAGAGTTAGGCTTCTTAGGGGTTGTAGTATACACTCTGGTACAAACACCTCTACGCTGAGGACATGCATCCAAAGCTCTAGATTTTGATTTGGTCTCCAGTGTGGTTCTACCTTTTCTTACTAACTGTTGAATAGTAGGCATTAACTGATAAAATTTAGTTTTCCCGTAAACTGTTGAATTTTGGACTGCAAAGGTAAAGAAAGTAATAAGAGGAACAAAATTAAGTAATTATATTTTTGTTACGCTTCCCCGGGTGTTCCAAATGAAATTGGAAATTGCGGAGCATTTCCTGATTGATTTATCTTACCAAATGCTGCCTCATATTTTTCGATGTTATCCTTGAGGGCTGCCACCAATCGTTTCGCATGATCCGGAGTCACAATGATTCTGGACTTTACTTTTGCTTTTGGCACTCCCGGCATCAATCGAATAAAATCGATCACAAATTCAGAATTAGAATGTGCGATCATCGCAAGATTTGAGTAGATCCCTTCAGCTACTTCTTCTGAAAGCTCCACATTGATCTGCTGATTATTTCGGTTTACTCCATTCTCGTCTTCCATGAGTTGATTTGATTAAAAAAGGCCTGTACAAAGACAGGCCTTTTTATATTGGTTAATTTTCTAGTTATAGAATTGCTTCGCTAGATCTTTTAGAGGTACGCTCCATATTTTCAGAAAGCTTCTCATACTCTTCCTGAGATCCAACAATGATTCCCTGGATTGCTCTCTGACCGGTACCGGCAGGGATCAAATGTCCAACAATCACGTTTTCTTTCAATCCAAGCAAGAAGTCACGCTTTCCTCTGATTGCAGCTTCCGAAAGTACTTTGGTAGTTTCCTGGAAGGAAGCAGCCGAAATAAAGCTTTCAGTTCCCAAAGATGCGGCAGTGATACCTTGTAAGGTAGGAGCAGAAACCGCAGTCTCAGCATCTCTTACTTGTACCAACTTCAAATCTTTACGCTTAAGGCTGGAATTTTCGTCTCTCAATCTTCTTGCACTGATGATCATACCTGGCTTCAAAGTAGAAGAGTCTCCTGCATCCATCACAACTTTCTTATCCAGAATGTTGTCGTTTTCTTCTCTGAATGCCCACTTATCAACCACTTGGTTTTGAAGGAATCCGGTATCTCCTGCATCTAGAATTTCTACTTTCTGCATCATTTGGCTCACGATTACTTCAATGTGCTTATCGTTAATCTTCACACCTTGCAATCTGTAAACTTCCTGAATTTCGTTTACCAGATACTCCTGGACCGCTGTAGGGCCTTTGATGGAAAGGATATCATTTGGAGTGATAGCTCCATCTGACAGAGGTTCGCCAGCACGGATGAAGTCATTTTCCTGTACAAGGATATGCTTGGAAAGAGATACCATGTATTTCTTGATCACTCCATCTTTTGATTCGATGACAATCTCCCTGTTACCACGCTTTATACCTCCGTAAGTTACGACACCATCGATTTCGGAGACCACAGCCGGATTGGATGGGTTACGTGCCTCGAACAATTCCGTTACTCTTGGAAGACCTCCGGTAATATCTCTTGTCTTACCTACCGATCTTGGGATTTTCACCAATATCTGTCCGGATTTTACTTTCTCTCCCGCTTCTACTGCAAGGTGAGCTCCTACCGGAATATTGTAAGCTTTGGATTCTTCTCCATAGTTTACCAATATCGCAGGGTTCTTGGTTCTATCTTTTGTTTCGATAATTACTTTCTCACGGAAACCAGTCTGATCATCGGAAACTTCTTTGTATGTGATACCTTCTACCACCGCATCGAATTCAACCAAACCGTCAAATTCGGAAAGGATAACTGCGTTATATGGATCCCAAGTACAAAGTGGTTCCCCTTTAGAGATTTTCTGACCATCTTTCACGTTCAACATAGCGCCATAAGGCACGTGGTTGGAAACGAGTGTTTTTCCTGATTTGGCATCATTGATCTTGATCTCACCAGATCTTCCCATTACCATGGCAACAGGCTCTCCGCTTTTATTTGTGGTTTCTATCCATCTGAGTTCTTCTTCAAATTCGATGACTCCGTCAAACTTTGCAGGAACACTGGCTTCAACAGCCATGTTGGATGCTGTACCACCTACGTGAAAAGTTCTCAATGTCAACTGAGTACCCGGCTCACCGATAGACTGTGCGGCAATTACACCTACAGCTTCTCCGGCTTGTACCATTGCACCAGTTGCCAAGTTTCTACCATAGCATTTTGCACAAACACCTCTTCGGGTTTCGCAAGTTAAGACTGATCTTATTTCTACTTCTTCGATCGCTGATTCATCTACCATTTTGGCAACGTCATCACCGATTTCGATTCCTGCAGGAATGATAAGTTTATCTGTGATCGGATCGTAGACGTCATGAACTGACACACGACCTAAGATTCTTTCAGAAAGTGGCTCTACGATTTCGTCATTGTCTTTTAAAGGCTGAACTACCAGACCTCTCAAAGTACCACAATCATCTTCTGTGATAATCATATCCTGTGCTACGTCAACCAATCTTCTGGTCAGGTAACCAGCATCCGCAGTTTTCAAGGCTGTATCCGCCAGACCTTTACGCGCACCGTGGGTAGAGATGAAGTACTCCAATACATCAAGCCCTTCTTTGAAGTTGGAAAGGATTGGGTTTTCGATGATTTCACCGACAGATCCCTGAAGATTTTTCTGTGGCTTAGCCATCAAACCTCTCATACCACCCAGCTGACGAATTTGCTCTCTTGAACCTCTGGCTCCTGAGTGCATCATCATGTAGATCGCATTGAATCCTTGCTTGTCTTCTTCCATCTTCTTCATCAGATTATTAGTCAAATGAGAGTTGGTACGTGTCCAGATATCAATTACTTGGTTGTAACGTTCGTTGTCCGTGATCAGACCCATCAGATAGTTATTCCAAACCTGATCAACCTCTTCCTTAGCTTTGGCGATCATAGGTACTTTTTCTGCGGGAATGATAACGTCGTTCAGACCCATCGACAGACCACCTTGGTAGGCACTCTGGAATCCAAGATGCTTGATATCATCCAGGAATTGTGCTGTACGGGCAATACCACATACTTTCACAACTTCTGCAATGATCTGCTGAAGCTTCTTCTTAGTCAATAGTTCGTTTACATAACCAACTTGCTCAGGCACGAATTGGTTGAAAATCAACCTTCCCGCTACCGTATCAATAAGCTGGACTTTGATCTCTCCCTCAGGAGTTCTCACTTTCACTTTACACTTGATGTGTGCGTGCTTAGAGAGTTTGCCTTCGTTCAAAGCAATAATTACTTCCTCCTGACTGTAGAAAGTCATGCCTTCACCGGCTACGATTTCTTCAGGAGTTGATTTCTTACCCTTAGTCACATAGTAAAGTCCGAGTACCATGTCCTGAGAAGGAACGGTAATTGGCGCACCATTGGCCGGGTTCAAAATATTATGTGAAGAAAGCATCAGGGTAGACGCTTCCAATATAGCCTCATGTCCAAGTGGTACGTGAACCGCCATCTGGTCACCGTCAAAATCGGCGTTGAATGCTGTACAAACCAAAGGGTGAAGTTGAATTGCTTTTCCTTCGATAAGTTTTGGTTGGAAAGCCTGGATACCCAGTCTGTGAAGAGTTGGGGCACGGTTAAGGAGCACAGGGTGTCCTTTCAACACGTTTTCCAAAATATCCCAAACAACAGGATCTTTACGATCAACAATTTTCTTGGCGGATTTTACTGTCTTTACAATACCTCTTTCGATCAGCTTTCTGATGATAAATGGTTTGAAAAGCTCAGCTGCCATGTTTTTAGGAAGACCACACTCATGAAGCTTCAACTCAGGTCCTACGACGATTACTGAACGACCGGAGTAATCCACACGCTTTCCAAGTAAGTTTTGACGGAAACGTCCTTGCTTACCTTTCAACATGTCTGAAAGTGACTTCAATGCTCTGTTACCGTCAGATCTTACGGCATTTACTTTTCTTGAGTTATCGAAAAGCGAATCTACAGCCTCCTGAAGCATTCTTTTCTCGTTTCTCAAAATCACCTCAGGCGCTTTGATATCGATCAGTCTCTTCAGACGGTTGTTTCTGATAATTACTCTTCTGTACAGGTCATTCAAATCAGAAGTAGCAAATCTACCTCCGTCCAAAGGAACCAATGGTCTCAATTCTGGTGGAATGACAGGAACCATCCTTACAACCATCCACTCAGGACGGTTTTCGATTCTGGTTCTTGCATCACGGAATGCTTCAACTACTTTCAGACGCTTAAGTGCTTCTGCCTTTCTTTGCTGAGAAGTATCTGTCGCTGCTTGGTGACGAAGTGAATACGAAAGATCATCCAAGTCCAATCTGGAAAGAAGCATCTCAAGACCTTCTGCACCCATTCTGGCGATGAATTTATTCGGATCATCATCATCAAGCATGTGGTTTTCCTTAGGAAGCTTATCCATGATGTCCAAATATTCGTCTTCCGTTAGGAAGTCAAGATACTGAACACCTTCTTCAGCTTTCACACCAGCTTGCACGACTACATATCGCTCGTAATAAACGATTTGGTCAAGCTTTTTGGTAGGAAGCCCTAGTAGGTAACCTATTTTATTTGGGAGAGATTTAAAGTACCAAATGTGAGCAACTGGAACTACCAGCTCAATATGGCCCATTCTTTCTCTTCTTACTTTCTTTTCTGTCACTTCTACGCCGCAACGGTCACAGATAATTCCTTTGTATCTGATTCTCTTGTATTTGCCGCAATGACACTCCCAATCTTTTACCGGACCGAAGATTCTCTCACAGAACAACCCGCCCATTTCAGGCTTGTAGGTTCTGTAATTGATTGTCTCTGGCTGGGTCACTTCGCCATTTGAACTATCCAGAATTGATTCCGGAGAGGCCAAACTGATCGTGACTCTGGAAAAGTCGTTGTTGAGTTTTTTATTTTTTCTGAACCCCATAGTTTTTGAAAGATATGTAAAGGGCTCTTGCGAGCCCTAATGAGCTTAATTAATCCAGAGTAATTTCAAGAGCCAAACCTCTTAATTCATGAACCAATACATTGAATGATTCAGGGATGTTAGGTTTTGGAAGGTTTTCACCTTTAACAATAGCTTCATAAGCCTTGGCTCTGCCGATTACGTCATCAGACTTTACAGTCAGGATTTCTTGAAGAACATGAGATGCACCGAATGCTTCCAGTGCCCACACTTCCATTTCACCAAATCTCTGTCCACCAAACTGTGCCTTACCACCCAGCGGCTGCTGAGTAATCAACGAGTATGGTCCGATTGATCTTGCGTGCATCTTATCATCCACGAGGTGACCAAGCTTAAGCATATAAGATACACCAACAGTAATTGGCTGATCAAACTTAGCTCCTGATAGACCGTCATATAAATAAGTACGTCCGTAAGCTGGCAAACCTGCTAATTCCAATTCGTGGGCAACTTCTTCCATAGAAGCCCCGTCGAAAATCGGTGTAGCATATTTTTTACCCAACTTCTGCCCTGCCCAAGCAAGAACTGTTTCGAAGATCTGTCCGATGTTCATTCGAGAAGGTACACCAAGTGGATTCAATACGATATCCATTGGAGTCCCATCCTCAAGGAATGGCATGTCCTCATCTCTTACGATTCTTGCAACGATACCTTTGTTACCGTGACGACCCGCCATTTTATCACCCACTTTCAGCTTTCGCTTCTTAGCGATGTAAACTTTAGCCAATTGTACAATACCTGCAGGAAGCTCATCACCTACTTCAAGTGTGAATCGATCTCTCTTGAATCTTCCGCTGATCTCATTTCGAGAATTCACGAAGTTTTTCACCAATTGAACGACCAATTTATTGGTATGAGCATTTTCAGTCCAGTCATCTAAAATGATGTCTGAAATCAAATTTGCTTCTTCCGGAACATTGTAATTACTCTCGTCCCTGTAAGGATTCTTAGCAGGGAAAAGGTTATTCTCAATATTCTTTAGGTTGAATTTGGTTCCTTTAGTGATGATCTCATCACCAAACTTATGCTTCACGCCCTGAGAAGTTTTGCCTTCCAGCAAAGTCACCAATTTGTTGATCATGCGAGCTCTGATTCCCAACAGATCTTTGGAGTACTTTCCTTTCAGTTTTTCAACATCCGCTTTAGACTTGGCTCTTACGTCCTTATCTTTCTTTGGTCTTGAGAAAAGTTTGGTTTCGATAACCACACCATTGAGTGATGGAGACGCTTTCAATGAAGCATCTTTCACGTCACCTGCTTTGTCACCAAAGATGGCTCTCAATAGTTTTTCTTCAGGAGTTGGATCTGTTTCACCTTTTGGAGTGATCTTACCGATGATGATATCGCCTTCTTTTACCTCGGCTCCAATCATGATAATTCCATTCTCATCAAGGTGCTTTACAGCCTCCTCAGATACGTTAGGAATTTCCGAAGTCAATTCTTCTTCCCCTCTCTTGGTATCTCTTACTTCCAGCTGGAACTCTTCCACGTGAATGGAAGTGAAAATATCCTCGCGAACTACTCGCTCAGAAATTACGATCGCATCTTCGAAGTTGTATCCTTGCCAAGGCATGTAAGCTACTCTCAGGTTTTTACCCAAAGCCAACTCACCATTATTAGTAGAATAACCTTCTACCAACACCTGGCCTTTGTATACTTTCTCACCCTTCAACACTAATGGTGTAAGGTTGATAGTAGTATCCTGGTTTGTTCTTCTGAATTTGATCAGGTCGTACGATCTGTATTCGTCTGTAAAATTAACCAACAACTGATCGTCAGTCAGATCATATTTAATCACGATTCTCTTCGCATCAACATAATCCACAACACCATTCTCCTCAGCGATGATCAATGCTCTTGAATCCACCGCAGCTTTTGCTTCAAGACCTGTACCCACGATAGGCGCTTCGGCTTTCAACAAAGGAACGGCCTGACGCTGCATGTTTGATCCCATCAAGGCTCTGTTTGCATCATCATGCTCCAGGAATGGAATCAATGAAGCAGCTACAGAAACAATTTGATTAGGAGCAACATCCATATAGGTGATCTCAGACGGATCCAATACAGGGAAGTCACCTTCAAATCTTGCTTTTACTTTATCGTCAATAATCTTCCCTGAATCATCCAGAGTTGCGTTTGCCTGCGCGATGTTATGATTATCTTCTTCTTCAGCAGTCAGATAAATTATGTCTTCCAGCTTCATGCCTACTTTACTATCCTTCACTTTTCTGTAGGGAGTTTCAAGGAAGCCCATTGAGTTCACTTTTGCATGAACACAAAGAGAAGAAATCAAACCAATGTTTGGACCTTCAGGAGTTTCGATAGTACAAAGACGACCGTAGTGTGTATAGTGAACATCTCGAACTTCGAAACCTGCTCTTTCTCTTGAAAGACCTCCCGGACCCAAGGCTGAAAGTCTTCTCTTGTGAGTCAACTCTGCCAATGGATTGGTTTGATCCATGAACTGAGAAAGCTGGTTGGTACCAAAGAATGAGTTAATTACAGAAGAAAGAGTACGTGCGTTGATCAAATCGACTGGTTTAAAGTCTTCATTGTCACGTACGTTCATTCTTTCACGGATTGTTCTGGACATTCTGGCCAAACCAACACCGAACTGACTATAAAGCTGCTCACCTACTGTTCTTACTCTTCTGTTACTTAAGTGGTCAATATCATCGACAACAGCTTTAGAATTGATCAAGCCAATCAGGTATTTCACGATTGAAATGATGTCTTCTTTTGTCAATACAATTTTCTCAGAATCAATGTTTAGACCGAGTTTTTTGTTAATTCTGTATCGACCTACTTCACCCAAGTCATATCTCTTGTCAGAGAAGAACAAGCTTTGGATTACCTCTCGAGCTGTCGCTTCATCAGGAGCTTCAGTATTTCTCAATTGACGGTAAATTACCTCTACTGCTTCTTTTTCTGAGTTGGAGCTATCCTTATGTAGCGTATTATAAATAATTGAGAAATCGGCTACATTCACATCTTCTCTGTGGAGAATGATGCTTTTTGAGCCAGAGTCCAATATCATTTCAATGTCTTCGTCTGTCAAGACGGTATCTCTTTCGAGCAATACTTCATTTCTGTCGATAGAAACCACTTCTCCAGTGTCTTCATCCACGAAATCTTCTACCCAAGTTCTCAAAACCCTCGCAGCAAGTTTACGCCCAGACGCCTTTTTCAAAGCATTCTTGGTAGCGGAAACTTCTTCAGAGAGTCCGAACAAATCAAGGATGTCTTTATCAGATCCGTAACCAATTGCTCTAAGCAAAGTAGTTACAGGGAATTTTTTCTTACGATCGATGTATGCATACATGACGTTGTTGATGTCAGTAGCAAATTCAATCCAAGATCCTTTGAAAGGAATAATTCGGGCCGAATAAAGCTTAGTTCCGTTGGTATGCTTACTTTGAGCAAAGAAAACACCAGGTGATCTGTGAAGCTGGGAAACGATTACTCGTTCAGCACCATTGATCACGAAAGAGCCCTTCTCTGTCATGTAAGGAAGGTTACCCAAGAACACTTCTTGCTCAATAGTCTCGAAATCTTCATTGTCCTCATCATGGCAAAGTAATCTCAACTTTGCTTTAAGTGGAACAGAATAGGTCAAGCCACGGTCAATGCACTCTTCCACACTATATTTTGGTGGATCTACTGCGTAATCAATAAATTCAAGAGTAAAATTCTCTCTTGAATCACTGATAGGGAAGTTTTCTGCGAATACTTTGAATAACCCGTCTGCCCTTCTTTTCTCTGCGGGAGTATCCAGCTGGAAAAAGTCTTTGAATGACTGCAGCTGAATATCGAGAAAATCCGGATAGTCTTTGACCACCTTAATGGAGGAGAAACTTTTCCTTTCGGTTTGATTCTTGATAGCCAAGGTAGTGTTGTTTATAGTGAAAGATAATAAGGGAATGCGACAATTATCGCTTGGAATAATGCAATTTTAATCCTGAGCATAAACAGGAAAAGACCTGACTAAATTAGTCAGGTCTCAGGAGCTAAACCTTAACCTCTTGGGTCAGGTTTAGCAAATTATTTGATCTCTACTTCAGCACCAGCTTCTTCCAAAGACTTCTTCAAGCCTTCAGCTTCGTCCTTAGTAACTCCTTCTTTCAGAGCCTTTGGAGCAGAGTCAACTAGATCTTTTGCTTCTTTCAAGCCAAGACCTGTCAATTCTTTTACAAGCTTAACCACTGCAAGTTTAGCTCCACCTGCTGCTTTCAAGATAACATCGAAAGAAGTTTTTTCTTCTTCAGCAGGTGCTTCTGCACCTGCTCCAGGTCCACCAGCAACCATGATTGCTCCAGCTGCTGCTGGCTCAATTCCGTATTGCTCCTTAAGGATATCTGTCAATTCTTTAACTTCTTTTACAGTCAAGTTCACCAACTGATCTGCAAGTTGTGTAAGATCTGCCATCGTATTTAAATTTTAATTTGTTTGAATGATTTTTTTAGAACTTATTTTTTTTCTCTTTCTGCAAGAGTTTTCAGCACGCCTGTGATGTTGTTTTGACCACTTAGCAATGCGGAAACGAGGTTTTTCGCAGGGGACTGTAGCAATCCAATAAGATCGCCAAGCAGTTCGTTCTTCGATTTAAGAGTTGACAATACTTCAAGGTTTGCTTCTCCGATGAATACATCAGAATCAATTCCAGCTCCTTTAAACAAAGGTCTAACTTCTTTTTTACCCAGTTTCTTTCTGAAATCCAACAATACTTTTGCTGGAAGGTTGCTTGTCTCTTTTGAGAAAATTATTCCGGAGAATCCTTTCAGAGCCTCTTCGGACAATTTTGAATAATCTGAATCCAGATTCTCCAAAGCTTTCTTGATCAAGGTGTTTTTGTACACTTTGTACTCAACTCCTTTGTCATAACATGTCCTTCTGAAGGCGTTTATCTGAGCTACAGAGAAACCTGAAGCATCAGTGATGTAGAAGAAAGGGTTTTCTTTAAACTTCTCAGTAAGACCGTCGATTATTACTTTCTTTTCGTCTCTAGTCATGATTAAATACCTTGAATGCTACCCTTGTCTACTGCTATTCCAGGAGACATTGTGCTGGATAAATGAATACTCTTGAAATATGTTCCTTTAGAAGAGGAAGGCTTTAGTTTAGAGATAGTCATGATCAGTTCTTTCACGTTATCCTGAATCTGCTCAGGTGAGAAAGACACTTTACCTATTCCGGCATGAATGATTCCAAACTTATCTACTTTGAAATCAATTTTACCTGCTTTCACTTCTCTTACAGCCTTCGCAACATCCAATGTTACAGTTCCTGATTTAGGGTTTGGCATCAGACCTCTAGGACCCAATACTCTACCTAATCTACCTACTTTAGCCATTACGTTAGGCATAGTGATGATGACGTCAACGTCAGTCCATCCGCCTTCAATCTTTGCTATATAGTCGTCCAAGCCCACGTAGTCTGCACCTGCTTCGGTGGCTTCTGCTACTTTGTCGGGAGTACAAAGAACCAATACTTTGATGTCTTTGCCAGTACCATGAGGAAGGGCAACTACGCCTCTTACCATTTGATCTGCTTTCCGAGGATCTACGCCCAAACGAACGTCTACATCCACTGAAGCATCAAACTTAGTCATGGTAATGTCCTTCACGATAGAAGAAGCTGCCTCCAGGGAGTACACTTGGCTTGGGTCGTACTTAGAAAGAGCTTCTTTTTGCTTTTTTGTTAACTTAGCCATTGTTTTTTATTTATACTTCCCAAGGGGCTTTTCCAGATACTGTGATACCCATGCTTCTAGCTGTACCTGCTACCATTTTCATAGCAGATTCAATTTTAAAGGCATTCAGGTCAGGCATTTTCACCTCGGCAATCTCTCTCACCTGATCCCAGGTCACAGAGCCTACCTTTTTTCTGTTTGGTTCAGCTGAACCACTCTTGATTTTAGCAGCCTCTAACAACATGTTTGGTGCCGGAGGAGTTTTTACCACGAATTCAAAAGTTTTATCAGAATAAACCGTAATCAATACAGGAAGCACTTGACCAATTTTATCTTGGGTACGTGCATTGTATTGCTTACAGAACTCCATAATGTTCAGACCCTTTGAACCAAGGGCTGGACCTACAGGAGGTGACGGATTAGCCTGGCCACCTTTCACTTGCAGTTTTACATAACCGGTGATTTCCTTAGCCATTGCTTAGTCTTGTTTTTCTACTTGTATAAAGTTTAACTCTACAGGAGTATTTCGGCCGAAGATCTTAACCATAACATTAAGTTTCTTCTTCTCCTCAAATATCTCCTCAATTGTCCCGGTAAATCCACTGAAGGGGCCGTCCATTACTTTAACTGCCTCTCCTACTATAAATGGTGTATCCCTTTTCTCGGCAAACTCATCAATCTCTTCAACCTTACCTAAAATACGGTTGACTTCTGATTGGCGTAATGGCTCAGGGGTTTTGGAAGCTCCCCCTTTGTTTGATCCTAAGAAACCGATTACTCCCGGAATGCTTGTTATTACGTGATTGGCTTCTCCATTAGAAAGATCCGCGTTGACTAAAACGTATCCAGGAAAGAAATTTCTTTCTCTTACACGTTTTTTACCATTACGCATCTCATATACCTTCTCAGATGGAATCAGGACTTCAGGAATAAAATCCTCCAGTTTTTGCCTGGCGATTTCATTATCGAGATAAGTCTTAGTCTTTTTCTCTTGTCCCGCTACTACTCTGAGTACGTACCACTTTTGTTCAGCCATTATGTAATGTCAATTCAATTAGAATAAATCATAAAACCATGTCATGATGTTTTCAAATCCAAGATCGACTGCTCCAATAAAAAGGGCGAAAATCAAAGAAGCTACTAACACCAATACTGCACTATTTTGAAGAAATGAAAATTTAGGCCAAGTGACCTTATTTACCATTTCATCATAAGATTCCAGAACAAAGTTTTTCAGATTCATAGTGTACTTGCTTACTACTGGCACGGGCAGAGAGATTCGAACTCCCATCAACGGTTTTGGAGACCGCTATTCTGCCGTTGAACTATGCCCGTGTGAATGAACGCTCCGCCAATGGGAACGCAAAATTAGGTATTGATTGATAAAGAAACAAATGCGATCCCAAAATACTTTGGGATCGCATCGTTCAATATGTCTGACTTGAATTAGTCTAGGATTTCAGTCACCTGGCCGGCACCTACAGTTCTACCACCCTCACGGATTGCAAAGCGAAGACCTTTTTCCAAAGCAATTGCTGACAACAAGTTAACCTCAATTGTCACGTTGTCACCTGGCATAACCATTTCAACGTTTTCTGGAAGTTTAATCTCGCCAGTTACGTCAGTAGTTCTAAGGTAGAACTGAGGTCTGTATTTGTTGAAGAATGGAGTGTGACGTCCGCCTTCTTCTTTTGAAAGAACATAAACTTCAGCTTTGAAGTGTGAGTGAGGCTTCACAGATCCTGGCTTACAGATAATCATACCACGCTTGATTTGTGATTTTTCAATACCTCTTAACAATAGACCTACGTTGTCACCAGCTTCACCTCTGTCTAGGATCTTACGGAACATCTCAACACCTGTTACAGTAGACTTAAGACCTTCAGCTCCCATACCAATGATATCAACCGGCTCACCTGAGTTAATTACACCTCTTTCAATTCTACCTGTTGCAACAGTTCCACGACCAGTGATCGAGAATACGTCTTCAACTGGCATTAAGAAGTCTTTATCAATAAGACGGGGAGGGATTGGAATAAATGAATCAACTGCATTCATCAATTCCATTACAGTTTCAACCCACTTTTCTTCACCGTTCAATGCACCAAGTGCAGAACCGGCGATTACAGGAATGTTGTCACCGTCAAAATCGTAGAAAGAAAGAAGCTCTCTGATTTCCATTTCCACAAGCTCAAGAAGCTCAGGATCGTCAACCATGTCAACTTTATTCATAAAAACTACAAGCTGAGGAACACCTACCTGACGAGCCAAAAGAATGTGTTCTCTTGTCTGTGGCATAGGTCCATCAGTTGCTGCTACTACTAGAATAGCACCGTCCATTTGTGCTGCACCGGTAACCATGTTTTTAACATAGTCAGCGTGTCCAGGACAATCTACGTGAGCGTAATGTCTTTTTTCAGTAGAGTATTCTACGTGAGAAGTATTAATAGTAATACCTCTTTCTTTTTCTTCCGGAGCGTTGTCGATAGAAGAGAAATCTCTAATGTCAGAAAGACCTTTTTTTGCCAGTACTGTTGTAATGGCGGCAGTTAAAGTCGTTTTGCCATGGTCTACGTGTCCAATCGTACCGATGTTAACGTGCGGCTTGGAACGGTCGAAGGTTGCTTTTGCCATGCGTGTAAATCCTCAGTTTAAGTTTAAAGATATGTTTAAATTAATTTAATGCCGTTATGAGCCAACGACGGGAATTGAACCCGTGACCCATTCCTTACCAAGGAAGTACTCTACCCCTGAGCTACGTCGGCTTAAACCCGATACTTCCTAGAAAGTATTGAGCGGGAGACGAGGCTCGAACCCGCGACCTGCAGCTTGGAAGGCTGCCGCTCTACCAACTGAGCTACTCCCGCCCGGGCCGGCATCATAGCCCAGCTCAACGCGCGATCAGGCCGTGCGGTCCCTGGAGCAGCAGCGCGGCAGCCGTTGTGGCGAAGCGACCGTCATGGCGCGGCGCGTCCGGCGCTCCGCGTGATCGATCGAGCCACCCGCAGGGCAAGCTCGATGGACTCGTCGAGCGTCAGTTCGGCGCCCTCCTCGAACAGGTGGGCGAAGCGGTCGGGTTCGACCCGCACTCGGAGCGAGTCCTCGGTGCCGGCGCCGTAGCCGCCGGGATCCGCGACGAGGCC
>VFKK01000296.1 GCA_009885605.1 Cyclobacteriaceae bacterium
GCTCTTTATCTCTCTGTCGGTAAATGCCCAGGAGAAAATCGAGTGGATGAAATTCGAAGATGCAGTAGCCGCCTCAGCAATAAGCCCCAAAATGCTTTTGGTGGATGTTTACACTGATTGGTGCGGCTGGTGCAAAAAAATGGACAAAGAGACTTTCACCGATCCTAGTGTCATCAAATACGTGAATGAAACTTTTTACGCGGTAAAACTTGACGCTGAAAACATGAGTCGTTCTTTTGATTTCAAAGGAAAGAAATACACCGAAGCCGAAATGGCGGCGGCGATGCGAGTAAACTCCTATCCTAATTTTGTGATCATCGACCCTACCCTTCAGAATATCACCCAACTATCGGGATACCGTACAGCACCTCAGTTTTTGGATGGTTTGACCACAATCGTTGATAAAGGATTTAAGACCAAATGAGTTTTTCCCTCTCTGAGCGAAATGATACCATAATCGCATTAGCCACGCCTCAGGGTGTTGGTGCAATTGCCGTGATCCGACTTTCCGGTCCGGATGCGATAAAGGTCACCAATTCTGTTTTTCATGGGAAAAACCTGGAAAACCAACCTTCCCATACCATTCATTTTGGCACCATTCGGGACGGTGAGCGGATCATCGATGAAGTCCTGGTATCGATTTTCATCGCTCCCAAGTCATTTACAAAAGAAAATGTGGTGGAAATTTCCACGCATGGGTCTTCTTATATCATCAATCAGGTTCTAAAGCTTTTCATTCGCAAAGGAATTCGGCCTGCAAAGCCCGGAGAATTCACTCAGCGGGCATTTCTCAACGGGCAATTTGATTTGGCACAAGCTGAGGCCGTTGCAGATCTGATTCATGCAGATTCTGAAACAAGTCATCAAGCCGCTTTGAATCAAATGCGAGGAGGTTTCAGTTCAGAGATTCAGGAATTGAGAACTCAGTTGATTCACTTTGCTTCCATGATCGAGTTGGAACTTGACTTTACGGAAGAGGATGTAGAATTCGCAAGCAGAGATGACCTGCGAAAGTTGGTTGAGCGCTTGCTCCGCGTAGTTGAAGAATTGATCATGAGTTTCGATCTCGGTAACGTGATCAAGAATGGTGTTCCAACCGTCATTGCAGGAAAACCAAATGCCGGAAAGTCTACCCTGCTAAATGCTTTATTGAATGAAGAAAAAGCAATCGTCTCTGAAATCGCCGGCACCACCCGTGACCTGATCGAGGATGAAATCAATTTGGGAGGAGTGATTTTTCGCTTCATCGATACGGCAGGTTTGAGAGAGACCACCGACGTGATCGAGGCAATCGGTGTCAGCCGAACTCAGGAGAAAATGAAGACTGCTTCCCTGATTTTGTACCTCTTTGACCTGAGTGATACCGACCTGGTGGAGATCAACAGGGACATCAATAAACTCGAAAATCTCGGAGTTCCTTTTCTGAAAGTTGCGAACAAGACTGATAAAGCTAAGCCAAATATTATCAGCGAGTTAAAATCAATACATCCGGATACGATTTTCATTTCCGCAGGCAAAAAAGAAAACCTGGAAGAGCTAAAAGCACGCGTACTGGAACTTGTCAATCTTGAGAAATTCAGAACCGGAAATACGATAGTTACCAATGTGCGTCACTATGATTCTCTGGTAAAAACCCGTGAGTCCTTACTCGATATTTTGACCGGCCTTGATAATCAGGTGACCAATGACTTTGTGGCAATGGATATTCGCAGGTCCCTGCATTATTTGGGAGAAATCACCGGAGAAATCACAACGGATGATTTGCTTGCCAATATTTTTAGCAAGTTTTGTATCGGGAAGTAATCTGGATTGACAACTATAAGTTACAATTCGTAAAGCCCTCTGAGTGATTTAATTCGAGGGTTTGTCTTCTTAAAATGTTGAGATAAGAATACAAGTCTTGGTTTAATGATTTGCAGTAATTGCCTCAAATCCTAAGGTCAATGGCGAAAAAAAATTCCTACTAAAACCTATTAGATTTAATTCCTTAATACCCATTTTAATACTTTTTATTTTTAGCATAAATGAAAAATCAAATCGAGATATACC
>VFKK01000087.1 GCA_009885605.1 Cyclobacteriaceae bacterium
AGTAGGCTGATCACTCAGCGCTACAGTACCAGCTTTACGCTGGGGATTAAAACGCTTGACAAAAAATTTCACTTGCCCATTTATGCCGTTTATGGGTTTGTCAGATATGCAGATGAAATTGTAGATACATTTCACGACCAGGACAAGCAAAGCTTACTGGATAGATTTAGAAAAGATGCTTACGAGGCAATTGAAAACAGGATTTCTCTTAATCCTGTATTGCACGCGTTCCAACTTATAGTAAACAAATACCAAATAGATAGGGGATTGATTGAGGCGTTTCTTCACAGCATGGAGATGGATCTTGATTTCAAAACCTATAATGACAGCAAGTATCATGAATACATTTATGGCTCTGCCGAAGTGGTTGGCCTGATGTGTCTGAAGGTATTTTGCGAAGGAAATGATGAAATGTACCAACGACTCAGAGAGCCGGCATGTAAGCTCGGAGCGGCTTTTCAGAAGGTGAATTTCCTCAGAGACATCAAAAGTGACTACGAAGAAAGAGGCAGGGTTTATTTTCCCGGGGTTGATTTCAAAAGCTTCGACAGAGGTGTAAAAAAGCTTATCGAAGAGGATATTCAAAAGGATTTCAATGATTCGCTGATTGGAATCGAAAAGCTTCCTGAGGGGGCTAAACTTGGAGTGAAAGTCGCTTATCTCTATTACCAAAAGTTATTCGACAAAATCAAAGGGCTTTCACCAGAAGTAATCACACAGGAAAGAATTAGAATTCCAAACTCAAAAAAAATCACCTTATTACTGGGGACTTATTTCGGTAATAAGTTAGGCATATCTTGACTATGGAAAAATTCCTTTACCTGGCAGTAAACTTATTCGCCATTTCTTATCCTTTGGCTCAATCCTTTGAGTCTAAGATTCGCTTTGCGAGTAAATGGAATGCGCTTTTCCCTGCCATCCTGATTACCGGAACATTCTTTATAATCTGGGATATTTGGTTTACCTCCATAGGAGTTTGGGAATTTAATACTCGGTATTTGTTGGGAGTTTTCTTATTTGATCTTCCCATTGAAGAGTGGTTGTTTTTCATTACTGTCCCATTTGCATGTATTTTCATTTACGAAGTATTGATTTACTTTTTTCCAAAAGATGTTTTTCAGCTATTTGGTAAGCCTTTTATCTTTGTAATGATTCCGTTCCTGATTGGATTGGGATTGATGCACACGGATAAATGGTATACAGCTGTAAACTGTTTTGTAGGTGCTGCTGCTTTGCTTATTCATTTTCTGGTTTTCAATGATCGGTACTTGGGAAGATTTCTATTTGCCTATTTTGTCCATCTCATACCTTTCATTCTCTGCAATGGAGTACTGACGGGGGGATTAACAGACGAACCTGTAGTGATCTACAACAGTGCCGAAAACCTGGGAATAAGAATCTGGACAGTTCCCATAGAAGACACCATTTATTCCATGACTCTTTTGTTAATGAATATTTCATTCTTCGAAAGCTTCAGAACCCAAAAAACATTTCAAACAATTGGAAGTTAACTGTCTATGAAAAATCTCCAGGTTCATATTGATGATCATTCAGGCTTTTGCTTCGGGGTGGTTTATGCCATCGAAATGGCAGAAGAAATCCTGGACGAGCAGGGATATCTCTATTGCTTGGGAGACATCGTTCACAACGATGAGGAGGTAAGCAGACTAAGCAGAAAGGGACTCAAGATCATCGACCATACTCAACTTCATCAACTTAAAGATGAAAAAGTCCTCATCAGAGCACATGGCGAGCCGCCTTCAACCTATGAATTGTCAATCAAGAATAACTTGACTTTGATAGATGCAAGTTGCCCTGTAGTGCTAAAGCTCCAAAATCGAATCAAGAACTCATTTGATAAGCAAGAGACTATCTACATTTACGGAAAGCATGGACATGCCGAAGTGATCGGATTGTTAGGTCAGACTAATAATAAAGCGGTTGTATTCCAGGATATTTCAGAACTAGATCTTCCAAGTCTTCCAAAAAGTATCACGCTGTACAGTCAGACGACCAAAAGCACTGACAAATTCTACGAGATCAATGAGATTCTCCGTCAAAACGGAATCACAGTCAATACCAATGACACGATTTGCCGACAAGTCTCCAACAGGGACAAAGAGCTCAGAGATTTTGCAGAGAAATTTGATAAAATTATTTTTGTAAGCGGTACAAAATCCTCCAACGGAAAAGTTCTTTACAACGTATGTAAAGAAAAGAATGCCGAAACTCACTTTGTCTCTAATGCGGACCAAATCGAATCTGATTGGTTCAAATCGAATGACACAGTGGGAATTTGTGGAGCTACCTCTACGCCAATGTGGCTAATGGAGCAGGTAAAGGAAAGAATCCTTACCTTCTGAAAAACCTTCCCCCTTGCCAATATGAATCCGGCAAAATCCAGTTCATCCTTGAGTAAAGTCGATCCGAAAGGTATCCTGATTGCTTTTGTAATTATGATTCTTTGGGCAGGCTCTCTTGTATTTTTATTGGCGTATCCTATTTCCTGGACTGATCCGCTGGTTTACCTGGGGGTTTTGGTCCAGATGTATTTTTATACCGGTTTGTTCATTACTGCCCACGATGCGATGCATGGACTGGTTTCCTCTAATAAAAGGCTGAATCGTGCAATTGGTGTGATAGCTGCTTTATTATTTTCTTATAATTTCTATTGGAAGTTGTTTCCCAAACATCACGAGCATCATCGGTTTGTAGCCACCGACAAGGATCCGGATTACCATTCCTCTGAAAATTTCTTCATTTGGTATTTCAGTTTCGTTCGTCAGTACGTGTCGATTTGGCAAATTCTGCTCATGGCTGTTACATTCAACATTCTCAAGCTGTTTCTACCAGCTGAAAATCTGATTGTTTTCTGGATGCTTCCTGCGATTCTATCCACTCTGCAATTGTTTTATTTTGGAACTTTCCTTCCCCATATGGGAGAAAGTGACAATGCCCATCATTCCAATTCCCAATCAAAAAATCATTTCTTGGCTTTAATCAGCTGTTATTTTTTCGGGTATCATTACGAACATCACGATTCTCTCGGTACACCTTGGTGGAGGCTTTGGAGAGTAAAAGAGAAACAAACGACAGGAATTTGATGATTTTTGTCAAATTCGTGTAAACTGAAAAACTTTTTAGAGACTTTTTGATTTTGAAGAGTACCAACTACAACTTATGAGGCTTGCATTAATTCTCTTTTCGCTTGCGCTGAGCATTTCCCAGGGTTTTTCACAAGGAATAATCAGAGGAAAAATCTCAAATCCTGTAAACAACCAGCCGGTCCCTTTTGCAAATGTTCTGATTCTCAATTCGGATTTTGGTGCTGTTTCGGATGAAAATGGACTGTATGAAATCAAGGATATTCCTCCGGGACTTTACAATGTAAGGGCGAGTTTCGTTGGCTATAAGGTTCAGACGATTTTCGAAGTTCAGGTTACCCTTGCAAGACCGGTGCAGCTTGACTTTCAATTGGAAGAGGAGGCATCGGAGCTGAGTGAAGTGTTAGTGAGTTCTGAGTTTTCCCGCTCAGAAGAAACACCCGTCTCTGTTCGAAAGCTAAATACAAATGAGATCGAGCGCTATCCTGGAGGAAACAGAGACATTTCCCGAGTGATCCAGGCACTTCCCGGAGTAGCGAGCACACCAAGTTTTCGGAATGATATTTTGATACGGGGAGGTGCGCCAAACGAGAATAAGTTTTTTGTGGATGAAATCGAGGTTCCGGTAATTAATCACTTTTCTACCCAGGGTTCCTCCGGCGGTCCTGCCGGAATCCTGAATGTAAACCTGATTAAAAGTGTGGATCTGATAGCAGGAGGATTTCCGGCAAATCGGATGGATGCCTTGAGTTCCTTTTTTGAATTTCAGCTCAAAGAAGGGAGGCGGGATAAAATGTTTACTCAGCTTACGGTAGGAGCTTCGGAATTGACGCTGTCAAACGAAGGCCCGATCGGAGAGAAGACCACCTATCTGATTTCTGCCAGGAGATCCTATCTGCAGGGACTTTTCAGGCTGATTGGATTGCCTTTTCTTCCGACATTCAACGACTTCCAAATCAAGACCACGACTAAGATAAATGCCAAAACAGAATTGACTTTTATTGGGGTCGGAGCAATTGACAACTTTGTACTCAATTTCGATGTGCCCGAAGATGAAACGGAAGAGGAAAAAGAGATCCGACTTTATACCTTGGATGTGTTACCGATCCAAAGCCAGTGGAATTATGCTACCGGCCTTAAATTGAAACGATTCAGGGAGAATGGATTTTGGACTTTTGTCCTAAGTCGAAACATGCTGAATAATCAGTCTTATAAGTATGCCGGCAACGATGAAGGTTCCCAGGCAAACTTGCTTTTTGATTACGTTTCACAGGAATCAGAGAATAAATTCCGAGCTGAAAATAGCATTTTCGGGAAAGGATACACGCTCAAATATGGCGTCAATTACGAATATTCACGGTATTTCATTGATAATTTTGACAGGGCTACTCTTGCCGGTTCAGGTGAAGTAATCGACATCGAGTCAAAAACCAACTTTAATATTTACGGAGCTTTCGTTTCCGGAAGTAAGACTTTTGATAACGAAAGGCTGATCCTTACAGGTGGACTACGAATGGATGGAGCTGATTTTGGGAAGGATGCCTCAAATCCTTTAAACCAAATAAGTCCGCGCTTCTCGGCTTCTTACCGATTGAAGCCCAATCTTTTTGCCACGGCAAATGCAGGTATTTATTATCAAAAACCTCCTTACACAGTTCTGGGCTTTCGTGACAATGAGGGAGTTCTGGTCAACCAAGAGAATAACGTTCAGTTTATCAGAAACTCTCAGCTGATTGCAGGATTGGAATTTATAGCGCCTGAGAAGAATCGAAGATTTACGATGGAGGCTTTTTACAAAAAGTATAGCAACTATCCTTCTTCTATTCGGAATGGGATTGCTCTCGCAAATCTTGGTGCTGACTTTGGCGTAATCGGTAACGAACCTGTGGAATCAAATGCAGACGGAAGAGCTTATGGACTGGAATTTCTTGCGCAGCAAAGGCTGTTCAAAAATTTCTATGGAATTGCGGCTTTGACCTTGGTAAGAAGTGAATTCACCAATCCCAATACTGAAGGCTTTGTTCCTTCCTCCTGGGACAATAGATTTATTGTCAGTCTGACAGCCGGAAAGAGATTTGAGAAAAACTGGGAATTTGGAGCAAGATGGAGGTTCCTGGGGGGGACGCCTTATACTCCATTCGATGTGGAGGAATCTTCTTTGATCAGCAACTGGGATTTGAGAAACCAGCCGATTCTGGATTATTCGCAAATCAATGCAATCAGACTTCCGGCATTTCACCAGCTGGATTTGAGGCTGGACAAAAAATACTATTTCGATAAATGGAACCTGAACTGGTATGTGGACATTCAAAATGCCTATAATTTCAGGGCAGAGCAACCTCCTCAATTGATCCCGGTTAGGGATGCGGA
>VFKK01000236.1 GCA_009885605.1 Cyclobacteriaceae bacterium
TTCACTTTTTTGTTGATTTCATCTCCCTTGAACATGAATGCTCCAAGAATGTCTTTGACCTTGGTTCGTACTTCCCCGACTGCAATATGATCGATCGTTTCGAAGATGGTCAGGCTTTCATCCAAAAGGGAAGCCTGATTTTGGGCAAAATACCCAATCATGCTGTTGTGACCGAGTTCACATTTCCCTTCAAACTCAATCTCGCCCATGATTGCTTTGAGCATCGTGGATTTTCCTTCTCCGTTTTTTCCCACGAAAGAAACTTTTTGTCCACGCTCGATTGTCATGGAAGCATTTTTGAAAACCACGTGACCCCCGTATGATTTGGTAAGGTCTTCCACGATGACCGGATATTTTCCGGAACGGGGTGAGGCAGGGAAGCGCAGACTCAGAGCAGAACTATCCACTTCGTCCACTTCAATGATCACCATCTTTTCGAGCATTTTTACTCTGGACTGCACCTGAAGTGTTTTGGAATAAGTGCCTTTGAATCGGTCAATGAATTGCTGAATATCAGCCATTTCTCTTCGCTGTTCTTCGTGCTGCTTTTGCTGCTGTTCCCGACGCTCTTTTCGAAGTTCCAGGTAATGACTGTATTTGGCTTTGTAATCGTAGATACGCCCCATTGTCACTTCGATCGTGCGGGTAGTGATATTATCTACAAAGGCTCTGTCGTGGGAAATCACCACCACGGCCTTTGCTTTTTGGGTTAAAAAATCCTCCAGCCACTGAATCGATTCGATGTCAAGGTGGTTGGTTGGCTCATCCAAAAGGATCAAATCAGGCTTTTGCAACAGGATTTTAGCTAGTTCAATTCGCATTCTCCATCCTCCGGAAAACTCGGAAGTTGGTCGGGGAAAATCTTCTCTTTCAAATCCCAAACCCAGCAATACCTTCTCTACTTCTGCTTCGTAATTGACTTCTTCAATGGCGTAGAATTTCTCGCTTAGTTCCGAAACCTGCTCGATGAGTTTGTAATAAGAATCAGTTTCATAGTCCGTCCGGACCGTTAACTCTTCATTGATTCGCTCGATCTCTACTTTCATGTCCAGATAGCTGGCGAAAGCTTTCGAAGTTTCCTCCATCACGCTGCAATCATCCGTAGTCAGCAAATGCTGAGGTAAGTAGGCAATGACAGAATCTTTTGGAGCCGAAACTGCCCCTGATGAAGGTTTGGTTTGTCCGGCAATAATCTTGAGCAAGGTGGATTTTCCAGCTCCGTTTTTCCCCATAAGGGCGATCTTGTCGTTTTCGTTGATGGCAAAAGAAATATTGCTAAAGAGCGCTGTGCCACCATGTTGAACGGACACATTGTCTACTGAAATCATAAGGAAGGAATTTGAAGCCGCAAAGTTAGAGATTTAAAAATTGAGAAAATCGAAAGATTCTAAAATTGCTGAAGTGGAAAAAGATTCAACCAATAAGTAATAAAAAAGCCGCCCCGATCTTGAACGGGGCGGCTTCTACACTAAAGGAATCGGTCATCCGACACCCTGTAACTAGTTATGCATGGACACCAAGTGCCTTTGCCATGGTAGCACCAATCTCAGCAGGCGAATCCACAACGAGGATACCATTTTCTCTCATGATTCTCATTTTGGCTGCAGCTGTATCGTCGGCACCTCCGATGATGGCGCCTGCGTGACCCATTCTGCGTCCTGCAGGAGCTGTCTGACCAGCGATGAATCCTACTACTATTTTTTTATTACCCGTTTCTCTGATCCAGCGAGCGGCATCAGCTTCGTAGTTTCCTCCGATTTCACCGATCATGATGATCGCATCAGTCTCAGGATCATTCATCAGCAATTCCACCGCTTGTTTAGTAGAAGTTCCGATGATTGGGTCTCCACCGATTCCAATAGCGGTCGATACGCCTAAACCTGCTTTAGCTACCTGATCAGCAGCTTCATAGGTCAAGGTACCTGATTTGGATACGATTCCGATTCTTCCTTTTTTGAAAACGAAGCCCGGCATGATACCAACCTTAGCTTCTCCCGGAGTGATTACTCCCGGACAGTTTGGACCGATGAGGATAGCGCCTCTCTCTTTGATGTAAGGCTTGGCTTTCATCATATCAGAAACCGGAATGCCTTCGGTAATAGTGATGATCACTTTAATTCCTGCATCAGCTGCTTCCATGATAGCATCAGCGGCAAAAGCCGGCGGCACAAAAATAATTGAAGTGTCTGCACCAGTCTTCTGAACGGCTTCTTCTACTGAGTTGAACACAGGTTTTTCCAAATGAAGAGTTCCTCCTTTACCGGGAGTTACTCCACCAACTACGTTAGTTCCGTACTCGATCATTTGCTGTGCGTGAAATGAGCCTTCAGACCCGGTGAATCCCTGAACGATCACCTTGGAATTTTTATTGACTAGTACACTCATGCGTCGATTTATTAAGTTTGGCACAAAAATAAAAGAAACCACCCGCCGACAAAAGAAAAGGGAAACTATATCGGGAATTTGGTCACCATTTCTTTATTAACTTTAGATAATTCGATTTTTTGACATGCTTCGAGATTACCAAAAACCTCATTGAATTATTGAAAGGAGAAATATCGATTTTTGGTATAAAAAACAATGGAACATTTGTCATGCTGGAATTTCCCTTGCCAGAAGCATAATTTTTGTATTTTCAAGCTTCAAAACCACTAATTAGCTTTCATTCTTTTATGTTCAGTTTAAAAATACTCATTGTTGAAGATGATTCTGTTTCAGCCTTGTTGTTGCAACGTGCCCTTGAGAAAAATAACCATATAATAATCGGAATAGCCGATTCTGGCGAAAAAGCCCTCGATCTTCTCGAAGTGCACCAAGCTGATATTGTGATGATGGATATCAGCCTGGCCGGCGAACTGGATGGTATAAAAACAACTGAAATCATCAATGAGAAGTACGACATCCCTGTAGTTTACCTCAGCGCAAGTTCCGATGCTGAAACTCTCAATAAGGTTGTTGGTACTAATCCAAGTGCTTATGTAATCAAGCCTTTCAATATCCGTGAACTCAACATGGTTATTGAGTTGGCCATCTACAAGGATCGAAAAGAAAAGGAGCTTCAAAAGTTGAATAATGAGTTGGAAGAGAAAGTCAAACTCCGTACCTCGGAGCTCTATAACGCGAATAAGGAATTGACAAAAGCTTTAGAAAAGGAAA
>VFKK01000052.1 GCA_009885605.1 Cyclobacteriaceae bacterium
CCGAGAATACTTCCCTTGGTCATCTGACTGGAAGGATCCACGGCGAGCACGGCCACCTTTTTCTCCTGATCCAAAAGCAACTTTCCAAAGGTCTCAATGAATGTACTCTTCCCTACTCCCGGCACCCCGGTAATCCCGATTCTCAGGGAGTTTCCGGTTTTTGAGAGAAGCGATTGCACCAGTTGAGACGCAAGTTGGATATCGGCATCAAGTGTGCTTTCAATCAAAGTAATCGCCTGGCCAAGAACGACCCGGTTTCCGGCTAAAACGCCTTCCTGATATTCTGCCAGACTCAATCTCTTGCTCATTTTGTGTTTCCTTTTGTAAATCTCACCTCTCCCATGGGAGTTTTTTCATAAACATAAAGAACGGAGGATTCCAGGTTTTGATCGATGTAAGGCTCCTTCGGAGAAAGCTTGATCTCCTGATTGATGTCATCAGAAAAAAAGAAAACGATCGTTTTTCCATATTTCGTGTGAGGCTGTGCATCTCCATACCCCCTCATCCAATTCTCACTCGGATCGAGAGCTTTCACTGCGAAAATCCGAACTACAGGTCCGGTATTATTCTCATTTCGATATTTTCCCAGCTCTTCATACTTCCCTTCAAATCGCTCCATTCCGGGCTGGGTAAATGATTCTTTTCCAATGTAAAATACCAATGCAAGGACTACTGCGCCAATAATCCAGAAAATGATTCGAGAGCTTTTCAAAAACAATGAGGGGTTATAAAGTTTAGGCCTTAATTTAGCCCAAAATATCGAGAATGGGTTTCGAGTACATAAAAGCACTTCACATCATTTTTATAGTCACCTGGTTTGCAGGGCTATTTTATATTGTTCGCCTCTTCATTTACCAAACTGAAACGATGGCGCGACCAGAAAACGAACGCGCTATTCTGAAGCCTCAATTGGATCTGATGACCTCCAGGCTTTGGTACATCATCACCTGGCCCTCTGCAATTCTGACCCTGATTTTTGGTTTTTGGGTGTTGGTTTATCGTTGGGGTTATTTGGAATTGGGCTTTATGCAAGCCAAGCTTGGTTTCGTCCTGGTGCTTTATATCTACCATGGATATTGTCATGTCCTTTTCAAAGAATTGCAAGCCGGTCGAACCAGATGGACTTCCTCACAGTTAAGGTTGTGGAACGAAGTTGCTACCATTCTCTTATTTGCAATAGTCTTCTTGATCGTGCTAAAAAGTGCCCTGAGCATGGCGTATGCAATGCTTGGATTGGTTCTGCTGGGAATCACCCTCATGATCGCTACAAAGCTTTACAAAAAATACCGGATCAAATCCTAACTACCCCATGAATTCGAAATTCTTATTTCTCCTTTTTGGATTGCTTTTAATCAGTTTTTGGCAATGTAAATCCGGCTCGGAAGGAAGCGTTGAATCAAATGAATCATTGCCATATCTGGGAAATTGGTATGTGGATTCGACAGAGGTAAGTGGAAAAATGGTGATGGACACCGTCTATCATGAGATCGCAGACTTCTCCTTTATCAACCAAATGGGAGACACGATTTCGAAGTCAGATGTAACAGGAAAAGTATATGTGGCTGACTTCTTTTTTACCTCGTGCCCAACGATCTGTCCCATCATGAAGAAAGAAATGCTGCGTGTTTATGAGCAGTACAATGGAAATTCGGATTTTGTGATTTTGAGTCACTCGATAGACCCTACTCATGACACTCAGGCGGTGCTAAAAGATTATGCTGAAAAGCTTGGTGTGCCTGATGCCAAAACTTGGAATTTCCTGACCGGAGATCAGGAAAAAATCTTTGAAATCGGTCAAACAAGCTATCTGACTACAGCAATGGCTGACGAAAATGAGGCTGGCGGATTTTTACACAGCGGGGCTTTTGTCCTGATTGATCAAACGGGAAGAATTCGCGGTGTCTACGATGGTACCAAATCTGATCAGGTGGACCGACTTCTTCAGGATATTCCGAAGCTCCTTGGCAAATGAGAAAATTATTGATTTTGGTTTTTTTGGTGGCAGGCTTGATTTCCTGCTCTCCTAAATCCACGGATAAGGAAGCTACTCTCGCTACTATTTCAGATCCTGAAATCATGAAATATGCGATCGCCGGAAAAACTCTTTACGAAAACAATTGTGCAAACTGCCATCAGAGTAATGGAATTGGCCTTGGGAAACTGATTCCACCGATTCAAGACGCTGATTATTTCAAGGCAAGCGTTCATCGGACCATCTGGATCATCCGGAATGGACAACAAGGTGAGATTACCGTCAACGGGCAGATTTATAATCAGGCAATGCCTCCAAATCCTCAACTCACACCACTCGATATCGCTCAAATCACTACTTATCTGTATAATATTTGGGGAAATTCGGAAGGGATAATCAGTTCCTCTGATGTTGAAAAATATTTGCAAAAGGCTCCGGATTTAGATTAGTCCTCCAGCTCTTTTTCTGCTTTTTCGATTAAGTCTTTTATTTCCTGATTCACTTCAGTGACCATTACCGTTTGTTCTTCGAGATATTTCTTCACTTCACTAGGTTCTTTGTCTCCATCTTCTGTCTGGTATTGTCTCATCCAAACAAACATTCCTTCGTAAGCCTGATTCAAATCAAAAGCCAGAGCTTTGAGATTCTCTATTTGCAAGCTATCTACCGATTCTTGGGTACTTAGCTCTTCGATTTTTTGGGTTGCCTTTTTTTCGAGGGATTTCAACTTCCCTATCTGAGGCATCACCTCGTCATGGACAGCGATTAATTGCTCTCTCATTTTTTTATTCTCCTCAACCAAATTCGGGCCACAGGCATTTACTAAAAGAAATAACCCTAAAGTTAAAAATTGAATAAGTCGGTTCATGAATTGGATTAATTAAATAATTAAGATTCTATTATATCTTTTTAAAATGAAATATTACTCGAATTTAATTGATTTGTAATTAATTGAACCATACCTGCTATTTTTAAGCCAGATAATTAAATCGATTCTATGAAACCATTTTGTTTTGCTGACGGACAACTAATCCCTACCGAATCTGCCACCATTCATCCTTCGGATATTGGATTGATTAGAGGGTACGGGATTTTTGATTTCTTCAGAACTGTCAATTACAAACCACTTTTTTTGGAAGATTATCTCGACAGATTTACATCCTCTGCGGAGAAAACTTATTTACCTCTCGATTATTCAAGAGACGAACTCAGAAAAATCATTTCGGAACTAATTGAAAAAAACGATCTCAAAGCAGGTGGATTGAGAATGGTTTTGTCCGGGGGAGTTTCCGAAAATCACTTTTCTCCTGCAAATGGCAAACTGTTCATTTTCGCAGAATCTCTTATTTTTCCTACTCAACAAAAGTATGAAGAGGGTATCAAATTACTTTCATTAGAACACGTAAGAGCAATTGCTGAAATAAAAACCACCAACTACGCCTTGCCTGTTTGGCACAGTGTGCAATGGAAAAATGCCGGTGCAGAAGACGTATTGTATCATCAGGATGGCCAGGTGAGTGAAAGCTCTAGGAGCAATTTCTTCATCGTGAAAGACGGAGTCATCAGTACTCCTGACCGTCATGTATTGATGGGAATCACGCGGAAACACATCATGAAACTGGCAGGAAATGTTCAGATCCGGCCTGTAAGTTTCGAAGAGACGCTCGAAGCAGACGAAGCCTTCATCAGCAGCACTACGAAGATTTTACTACCTGTCATCAAAATCGACGAGCATAAGATTGGAGCAGGAAAACCAGGCCCTGTGACTTTGGATATTCTGGAAAAATTCAAACTCCTGGAACAAAAAAGCTCCCTTTAAAGGGATCTTTTTTTACTCTATAATCAGCTTTGCATCTTTCATAATATACATCAGCTTTTCCGGATCTTTTGAATTAAGAGTTAGCGTCCCTCTAACTTTCACGCGTTTCGACGTGTATTTGACAGGAGTAGCCATCATCACTTCCATCACAGTCTCTGGTCCGCCTGAACCGCAAAAAAAGCATTCTGCAAGAGGCAAACTGGACAAGATGATATGCTCAGGCTTGAACATTCCTTCAAAAGGAATAATATATCCATCAGCCTCCACAACCTTTCCTTCAAGCTTTTTGACATTTTCCGAGAAAACCGGAATATACAACTCCCCAAAATTATCCTCGCTAATCTTATAAGTAACCTCTGCAAGACTTTTCCAGACATTTGGCGCTTGGGCCATCGATTGAACCTGGAAAGCGGTAATGAAAATCGAAGTCAAGATCAGGATTCTGCTATGTTTCATATTTGTTTCAGTTTTTGAAATAGGGCGCTAGTTAAACCTTTGTCAGTTGCTTTGCAATACTTGTCTGATAAGCAGACCAGGCAGGAATAATGGAAGCAAGTAATCCAACTCCTAACGCATAACCCAGTACCCAAAGTTCTTCTTTCAGAAAAATCCATGCCTGCAAATTAGAAACAACCCCCTGGTCATTTTGTGAAATCACAACCCAAAGGAAAGTATGGCCTAAAAGAATCCCCAAAACCGCTCCCAGAAAAGTCAGCATGATCCCTTCTAAAAAGATCAGGAACAAAAGCTGGATTCTGGATGCTCCGATGGCTCTGAGAATTGCCAGGTCATATTTCCGTTCCTTGAGGGAATTATAAAGTGCAATGAAAATCCCAAGACCTGAAATCGCAATCAACACAAAAGCTAATCCCTGAAGTAAACTTACACCCACTCCAAGCAACTCAAATAATCTGGACATCTCAAATGACGGCGAAGCTGCCTGCATGGAAGTTCCTGAGTTGATTTGGCGTGGCAGCTGAACTGCTGCAATCGGATTTCGATACTGAAGCAATAAGGTGGTCACCTCACGGGTTACATCAGATTCAGGAAATCCTGTTTTGGCTACCGGCGAATGAAATTTATCCAGATGGACCTCAGGTTCCTCAGCCTCCGCTACCGGTAGTTCTGAGGCTAGTGAGTCCGATTCTGTGGCTGCCTCTTCTTCCGTTTCAGCCTCGTCATGCGTGTACCAAACGGATTCGATGCTTGTCAAAACCAATCTGTCGACCACATTTCCTTTAGGACTTAAAATCCCAACAACACGGTAATCGTGGTCCTCATGTTCATGACTGCCGACGCTGATTCCATGACTTCCTTCAAAAGAATCACCGACTTTCATTCCACTTTTCTTGGCGATATCTGATCCCAGCACCACCTCAAATGGTTCTTCCCAGATTTTCCCTTCGGAAAACTCGGCTCCATATAAGTTGAGGTAATCGTGATTGGTACCCACGATCCGGAAGCCTTGGTAGTTGTCTCCTAAAGCAAGGGGGATCACGCTTTTGACGAGACGGTTTCTGGTTAGTTTTTTCGCCTCGTCCATTGGGATATTCCCCGTTGGAAAGTCAATGTGATACACTCCGGCAAGAATCAGTTGAAGCGGGCTTCCTTTTGCCCCGACTACCAAATCAATACCCGCTGCATCCTGAGTCATCTTTTTCTCAAATTGATCCTGAATCAGAAGCAGTACAGTGATGATGGCGAGGCCCAAGGAAAGCAGCAGTACATTCAGCCCGGTAGAAAGTGGCCTAAAAGTCAAATATTTCCAGCTCAGCTTAAACAGATTCATAGTGATTCGACTTCTACAAAGTTGGCGATTTGAGATTTCACTCGATGATCATGTGTCACGATTACTAATGCCGCTCCAATTTTCGCAGCCTGGGACTTGAGGAGATCAACCACTTTCGCGGCATTTTCATCATCCAAACTCGAAGTGGGTTCATCGGCGAGGATCAGCTTGGGCTCATTGGCCAAAGCTCGCGCAATGGATACTCGCTGGGCTTCCCCTTCGCTGAGAGTGAGTACTGAAGATTTGGCTTTTGCAGTAAGTCCAAGTTCGGCTAATAACTTATCCAGATTCTGACCTTTCTTTTTGCTGAAAAAATGTGTGAGTTCAAGGTTTTCCCTGACAGTCAAAGCTGATAGCAAATGTGGTTTTTGAAAAACAATTCCTATTTCCTTTCCTCTGAATAAATCAAGCTTCTGCCCTTTCAATTCTGACAGATTCGTTCCGCCCAAGCTAATTGTTCCTTTTTCCGGAGAAAGCAGCCCCGCCAAAAGATTGAGAAGTGTGGTCTTTCCGGAACCGGATTTCCCAAGGACTAAAATCGATTCACCCTTATTTATGTTGATATCAGGAAAAATCAGCGCTTTCTGTCCTGAATGGGTGTATTGAATGTTTTTTGACTCTAAAAGCATCTTAAACTACAGGAATGGAAACTGTAAATATTGTGCCTTTGTCCACTTCACTGACAAAAGTAATTTCTCCGTTCAAAACTTCTATGCATTTCTTTACAATGGATAAACCGAGTCCGGAACCTTCCACCAACCCGACATTATTTGCGCGGAAAAATCGATCAAAAAGTTGGCTTTGTTCTTTTTTTGGGATTCCAATTCCATGGTCTGTAATCGTTCCTATTAATCTGCCTTCATTGTATTCCAGTCGAAAAAGAACCTCTTGCCCATCTTTTGAGTATTTCACTGCGTTGGAAAGCAGGTTTTCAAAAGATTGGTAAAGCAATTCTCCGTCAGTGGTGATTGTCTTCGGTAAGTTTACCTGTTCAGACTTAATTTTTACATCGTTTTCAATCCCAGCTTTTACAGTATCCAACAACTCTTTTACAAAAGCCTGAGTAAAAACTTTCTTGGGACGAAACTCCATTTTATTCTCATCTGCTTTCCCAAAGAAAAGTACGCTTGTAAGCAGGTTATTGAGCGTTCTGACTGAATTTTCAATCTTTGCTGCATGCTTTGCTATTTTTTGCTTGAAAGGGTGATCTTTCTCAGCATAGATTTGGAGAAGCTGAGCCGAACTCAATATGGAAGTCAATGGTGTTTTAAATCCATGAGATACATTCAACACGATTCTAGACTTAAGCTCATTGATTTCTCTTTCCTTTTCTAAAGCTTTGGTCAATTCCTTATTCGCTTCATAAAGCTCAGCGGTACGAAGCTTGACCTTTTCTTCCAGCTCGTTATTCAACTTTTGAAGTTCCTTTTCTTTTCGATCCTTGTAGATGGCCAACTCGATAACCATGTTGAGTTCACGGATATTGAAAGGCTTGATTACATAAGCGCTTGGATTAGTTCCAACAACCTTATTGAGAGTTTCAGCATCGGAACTTGCGCTGAGGTAAACTACAGGGATATCGTATTTCTCATTGACGATTTCAGTAG
>VFKK01000315.1 GCA_009885605.1 Cyclobacteriaceae bacterium
TCGCTTTAGCATTCTTTGGATACATGGTCCAGGTATCTTTCTCACCTCTTTCGATGGAGTTTCTTCCCATCAGATAGATGTTATAGAGCAACTCATCCCCATGGCGAACGGCATGATTCAGGATTGCATAATTGAGGGAAACAGAATAGTCAATAGAGCGTCTGAATTTCCACTCCTGAGGAGTTATTGGATAAGGATTGGCATTATTGGGAATCAATCTCTCCGGTACCAAAGGCACCGATGAAGGAGTTGGACTTCCGATAATTTCGGTCAAAATTCCAATGATATTGTGGTAGTAAGGAGTGGTCCTTAAACCACCATTCCACCAAGAAGAAAAAACTGAACCTCCCAAACGTGTATATCCCGGGCGATCTTCCTGATGTAATCTGTTAATCATCGCTGCACCTACTCCATCCAAACTGGTAGTAAGTAAAGGATCAAATACGTGATTGAAAGGATCCCTGTAAGGAGGCCCTGCGACAACTGTTCCAGCCGGGCCAGCCTGATGATGATTGTAGATGATCTGAGGAATCCACTCGATGTACTGCTGGCGAGACATGTTGATGGTCTCACTCATGTTATTCATATAGAAATCACGGTTGTTATCATGACCCACATATTTCTGGTAAAGCACCGGGATGTTTTGATCCCTTTTCGTTGGATCTTCCTTTCTCATGTACCAATCAGACATAATTTCCATTCCATCCGGGTTGGCATGGACGAGCAGGATAATCACATTATCCAAGATTTTCATTGTTTCTGCATCTGTCCGTGAAGCCAATTGATACAAAGTCTCAATCAATTGGTGCGGCCCCACTACCTCACTTGCATGAAGACCTCCATCGATCCAAATCACGGGCTTACCTTCAATTGAAAGCTTTTCAGCTTCCTCCTTTGTAATCTCTGCTCTTGCGAGAGTTTGAGAAATTTCTTTGTAGCGATCCAGCTTTGCAAAATTGGCCGGTGCAGTCACGATCATCATGGGATGCGATCTCCCAAATTCGGTTTTCCCGATTTCGACAAGTCTCACCCGATCACTTGCTTCGTCCACTTTCTTAAAATAGGATTCTGACTGCGTAAAATTGGCAAGCTTGTAATCATCTCCTATATCAAACCCGAAATGGGATTTGGGTGTCGGGATATTTTGTGCTGAAAGGCTGAGTGCCAGAAAGCAAAAAGACATTAATAGCGTAAATCTTAATCTCATATCTGGAAATTTGGTTGGTTTTTAAATCAATAGATTCTTCTAAAATAGCAGGAAAAAAGAGGTCCAGACTACATCAGCGATGTCTTTCAGTTAAAAATTTACAGGGTCGGGAAAAAGAAGCGCTAAATAAGATGGGGGATTTGGAAAGAGATTCAAAAAAAAATCAAGACTGTCAATATCCTGTTCTCCTTCTAAAACCCAGGTCATTTTTTGAAAAGGAAAAAGAGGAGTTATTTATTCTTGTTAATTCTTTAGTTTTTTAGGACTGGTTTATCAAATAGTAATTGGATTATTTCCAAAAGAATGTACTGAGTGAATGACAATCTGTTAGCCTTCCTGTTAAAAATTATTACTTTTGCTTTCGTCATCCAAATCATTTCTTCTCCGAAAAAAAATCTATCTGACCATGTCCGAGGTTAAAATATTTGCCGGAAGTAACAGCCATTCCCTGGCAGAAAAAATTGCCAAAAATTATGGGAAAAGGCTGGGCGAAATGACTATGTCAAGATTCAGTGACGGAGAGTTGTCGCCAAGTTTTGATGAGTCCATTCGTGGCTGCACCGTATTTCTGATCCAAAGCACCACACCGCCCAGTGACAATCTATTAGAGCTTTGCCTGATGATTGACGCAGCAAAAAGAGCAAGTGCCTACAAAGTTTGCGCGGTAATTCCATATTACGGGTATGCACGTCAGGATCGTAAAGACCGTCCGAGAGTTTCCATCGCGGCCAAACTTATTGCCAACATGCTGACTTCCGCAGGTGCTGACAGAATCATGACTTGCGACTTACATGCAGGACAAATCCAGGGTTTTTTCGATATTCCCTTGGATCATCTAAACGGATCAGCTATTTTTGTGCCCTATTTGAGTTCGCTGAAACTTCCTAATATGATTTTCGCAGCTCCGGATGTAGGGGGAGTGGCAAGAGCAAGAGGATATGCTAAGCATTTTGAAGTAGAAATGGTAGTCTGTGATAAGCACAGAAAAAGAGCCAACGAGATTGCCTCGATGCAGGTAATCGGAGATGTAGAAGGAAAAGATGTGATTTTGGTAGATGATTTGGTCGATACGGCCGGCACTCTCTGCAAAGCTGCCCAAATTCTGACCGACAAAGGTGCGACTACAGTGAGAGCAATCACTACGCACGGAGTCCTTTCAGGTAAAGCTTACGAAAACATTGAAAGTTCGGTTTTAGAGGAATTGGTCATTACAGACACCATCAACCTTAAAAACCCGTCTTCAAAAATCAGGGTACTGACAGTTGCAGATCTGTTTGCCAAGGCTATTCACGCCGTGACAGGTCACACCTCTATCAGTTCATTATTTATTTAGAACCAATTTTAAAATACAATACAATATGAAAACACTTGAGATTATAGGGTTTAAAAGAGCAAATCTCGACGGCCAAAGCCTGAATGAAGTTAGAGATTCAGGTAATGTTCCTTGCGTAGTTTATGGACCAGGTATTCCTGAGCAAATCCATTTCTATACTCCGATTATCCTTTTCCGCGAATTGATTTACACTCCTGAAGTTCACCTTGTAGAATTGAACATTGAAGGAACAATCATCAAGGCGGTTTTGAAAGAAGCACAATACCATCCTGTTAGTGAAATGATCCTTCACGTAGATTTCATGGCCTACACTGAAGACAGACCTATCAAGTTTGAAATTCCTGTTAAAGTAGAAGGCAGCTCTCCTGGTATCGCTCAAGGTGGTAAGCTGGAGTTCAAAACCAGAACTTTGAAAGTAAAAGGACTTGCTAAGGATTTCCCTGACTTCGTGGAAGTTGATATCTCAGATCTTGATTTGGGCAAATCATTCAAAGTAAGTGATGTAAAAGTTGAAGGATTTGAAATCCTGACCAGCCCGAATGTATCGATTGTGACTGTTGGTATTCCAAGAGCTCTTAGAGGCAAGAAAGGCGAAGCTTAATTCACAACGAAACTTAATATTAATCCTGCCCTTTCCGGGGTGGGATTTTTTATTTTAGCACTTTAGACTTTCAAAAGCTTGAAATCGAGCATGACCCAGACATTACACGGACGAATGATTATCAGCCATGCGAGATTCCATATGGCCTTTTAAAATCAAATTATAATCATATGAAATATCTGATCGTAGGATTAGGCAATATCGGCCCGGAATATGAATTGACCAGACATAATATCGGATTTCTAACGGCCGACCGACTTGCGGACAAACAAGATTGCCAATGGAAAAGCGATCGACTGGCTTTCAAAACTGAGTTTAAACATAAAGGAAGATCCATTCATCTGATCAAACCCACGACTTACATGAACCTGAGTGGGAAAGCAGTGAACTACTGGATGAAAGAATTGCAAATCCCAAAAGAGAATATCCTCGTGATTGTAGACGATGTAGCTATACCCTTCGGAAAAATTCGCATGCGATCCAAAGGAAGTGCCGCCGGCCATAATGGGCTGAAAAACATTGAAGAATTAACAGGAGGACAAGATTACCCAAGACTTCGAATGGGTATCGGAGATAACTTTCCGAAAGGAAGGCAGATTGACTTCGTTTTGGGAAGATTCACAAAGGGGGAGTTCGATACTTTACCCGAAATGATGGACAAAGCAATCGACATGACAATGTCCTTTTGCACGGTCGGCATCTCCCAAGCCATGACTCAATTCAACGATTGATCGTAAATATTTGGATTTCCCCAAAACTCCCATTTTATTTGCACCACTTCAGGCAACTGATTTATAAAGAAGAGGCGAGAGATTAGGCTCGATGACCCTCTGGCAACCAACCATGATCTATCGGAAAGGTGCCAAGTCCTACCCTTCGCGGGAACTATAAACTGGCTTAATTCAAAAAAATCCCTTTTTAGTTCGATTGCCGCCTTTTGGGTTAGATTTTCTAATCAAGCCGAAAGAGTATTCTTAATATATAACCAGTACTACAGAATGAGCGAGCATTTCGAAACTAATTCCATCCGGATCGGTAGTTCAAAATCCAATCAAAAAGAGCATTCCGCTCCCATTTACCTTTCATCGAGCTTCACTTTTGACTCAGCTGAGGAAGCAAGGGCAACTTTTGCAGATGAACTTCCGGGATATATTTATTCACGGTACTCAAATCCTAATTCCAGCGATCTGATCCAGAAAGTTTGCGCAGCGGAAGGAACTGAAGATGGAATTGCTACTGCCTCCGGAATGGCAGCCATGTTTGGAAGCATTGCTGCTTTACTTCAGCAAGGCGACCATATTCTGGCATCAAGATCCTTATTCGGCTCCACTCACCAGCTTTTGACCCGGGTATTTCCAAAATGGGGAATCACTTCGACGTATGGCGATATTTCCGATTATCAAAACTGGGATAAGTTGGTGCAACCTAATACCAAAATGCTTTTCATCGAAACTCCCTCAAATCCGGGACTGGAGATCATCGATTTGGAATGGGCTGGAAAATTTGCCGCCGCGCACAACCTGATTCTTGTGGTGGACAATTGCTTTGCCACTCCTTACCTTCAGCAGCCAGCAAAATGGGGCGCCCATATCGTGACTCATAGCGCCACGAAGTACATCGATGGACAAGGAAGAGTAATTGGCGGATTAATATTAGGCTCCAACGAACTGATAAAAGAGGTTCAGTTTTTCACCCGGCACACAGGTCCTGCCATTTCGCCTTTCAATGCGTGGATTCTTTCAAAAAGTATGGAAACCCTCGCGGTAAGAATGGACAGGCACTGCGATAATGCTGAGAAAATTGCCAATTACTTTGAAGGAAACTCTGAATTGGAAGCTGTCAGATACCCATTTCTGAAATCCCACCCTCAGCATCATCTTGCCATCAAACAAATGAAACGTGGAGGAGGAATAATTACGCTGACGCTTAAAGGAGGTTTAGCTCGGGCTCAGAGATTCATCGACCAGTTAGATATGATTTCATTGACTCCAAATCTCGGAGACAGCCGAAGTATTGTGACTCATCCGGCTTCGACTACTCATAGTAAGCTTTCGGTAGATGAGCGGGCAAGAGTTGGGATTTCTGACGGCTTAGTGCGCCTCTCAGTCGGGTTAGAGCATTATGAAGACATCATTCTCGACGTAGAGCGAGCAATTGAAAAATCTAAATAAAAGCAAAAGGTCCTTCTCAGGACCTTTTGCTTTTTTATCTACCAGGTAGTTTGTTTCAATTTTGGAAAGGCCCGAATGATATCGCTAAGGCTGATCTGACCTACCAGCTTCCCGTCTTTCATTACCGGAAATCTTCTTATTTTGAGTTCCAGAAATTTCTGAGCCGCATCAAATAGTGATAAGTCAGGAGACATGGTGATTACGTTTTTGGTCATGTGCTCATCTACTTTTCCGGGGAATTTTGGTGTGTTCGTGTATTTTCCTTTAATAATTTCTTTCAGGCAATCCACTTCTGAAATTATACCAACTAAAGCACCGGATTCATCCAAAACAGGCGCGCCGGATATTTTCTTTTTAGTCAGCACTTCCAGCACCTGATCTATCGAATCATCAGGTCGGAAAGTAATCAGGTTGGTACTCATGTGGTCTTTGACCAAAATCTGATCTAGCGGAGATTTCTTGGGCTCAACAACCCGGACTCCTTGAAAACTTTTAACCATCGTCGAAAGAAATTTGTTGGAAAAATAAATTACTGATTATTGCCAGTAAATAAAAACTATAATCCAATATTTCTTATATATCGATTAATAATAAATGAATTATTCATTTATATAAAATATTATTTCAACTCATTCCTAAGGACAATGAAAGGTCTCCAAGGCATAGTAGGTTTAGCATACAGATCATTAAATTCAAAAGTTCCGACCACTAAGTCCGTATCACCATCTTTGTCAATATCCCCTTTCGTCATCTTCAGCCAATGAGAATCAATATTTTCCTTGATTACAAATGGCTCAAAATCACCCTTTTCAGATTGTCTAAAGTAAATCAAATCCTGTCTGGGAGATTGTTTTGGGTCCGGAAAGAAAGCAAGGACGAATAAATCAAGGTCTCCATCCTGATCATAATCTTCCACCTCAAGTCCGCTTGCACCATAAAGCGGATAAAACCACTCTTCTTCAAATTCGCCATCTCCGTCATTTAAGAAAATCCGAACTCCGTGGTAGCTTTTCAAGATTTGTGAAAGATCAGCATTGTTGCCATTTACCAAAATGATATCCCGATATCCGTCTCCATTCACATCCTCAAATCTGAAATCGCTTGAACCAAAAGAAGGATGAAAACGAAGCAACGGCTTTTCAACAAACTTCTCATCCCCCTGATTGATCCAAGCATAGA
>VFKK01000137.1 GCA_009885605.1 Cyclobacteriaceae bacterium
ACTCATGAAGAACCGTCGATCCTTTCTCCAAAAACTTACAGCCGGAATTGCTGTCCCTACTTTACTGGGGATTAATTCAGCTTCAGCATCGAGGATAGACAGAATTGATCATTCACTGAAAGGAGAGGAGTTTTGGGCCGAACTCAGGAAGTCATTTTCATTGACGAAAGATCGGATTTACATGAATAATGGCACGTTTGGACCCGCTCCCTATCCTGTGTTGGAAGCACTTCAAAAGTCAAATGAGGAGATAAATATTTCCGGAGAATATGGATCATCAGACCCGGAACGCATGGTTTTGGCTTCCTATCTGGGAATCAAAACCTCAGAACTCAGCCTCACTCACAACACCACCGAAGGGATCAACATCATGGTTTGGGGTTTGGCACTTCAGGCAGGCGATGAAGTTATCCTCACCAAACATGAGCATGCCGGCAACGGACTTCCGTGGCTGAATCGGACAAAACTTGATGGAATCCTTTTGAAGACCTTCGAGCCTGCGGATACACAGGAAAAGAATCTGGATTTAATCAAAAGTCTGGTTACTTCGAAAACAAAGGTGATCGGAATTCCACATGTCACTTGTACCACAGGATTGGTTTTCCCGATAAAAGAAATCTCAGAATTTGCCAGAAGTAAGAAGATTTACACTGCTATCGATGGAGCCCACGGGGCCGGATCTTTCGACTTGAACCTGAAGGAACTGGGCTGTGATTTCTATGCAGGCTGCTATCATAAATGGATGCTGGGACCGAGTGGTACAGGATTCCTTTATGTAAGAGAAGAATTATTGGATGAATTGCAGGCGATTCAGATTGGAGGGCATACAGATATTGGTTGGGATATGACTTTGAATCCTCCGGTTTTCAAAGGCTATGTCGAGTCCGCACACCGATACGATTATGGCACTCAAAGCAAATCACTTTTTGTGGGAGTTGCTGCTGCGACAGATTTTCACCTGAAAATAGGCAAGGCAAAAGTCGAGTCAAGAATCCGTGAATTGAATGAATACCTCTACCAGGGTTTGGCGAAGTTTAAGGATAAAATCGATATTCTCACGCCCGCCGAACCTCAATCCAGAATATCCCTGGTATCCTTCCGTCCAAAAAATATTGGCTATCAGGAATTGGGAAACCAGCTTTCCAAAGCCGGTTTCCGAATCAGACAAGTACCGGAAGGCGGGGTAAATGCCATCCGGGTTACCACTCATATTTACAATTCGAAAGAGGAAATTGATGCTTTTCTGAAGGTGACGAAGAGTTTGTTGGCTTAAAGCTTATCTGAAGAACGAACCAGTCTTGCTTTCAGATCAGGATCTTTCATGTCTTTGTCCAGCGGATACATCGGGCGAATGATTCGCTTGTGTCCAAGTCGATCCAGATCCTGATCCACTCCGCCTGGAGTCTGAGCCATGATCCAATCTCCCCGCATGTCATAGAGTTCAGGAACCAGATATCCGATTTTTACTACTACAATTGCTGTCTCGCGGGGATTCAAACCCAGATCGGTAAAGTCACTTTCTAAATGGTAAGGCTTCCGCTTTTTGGTCACAATCACATGGACTGAGCCGACTTTCACGACTACTTCAGTTTCTGCATCTTTGTCACCATGCTTGATGGCTTCCACTGTTCCTGAAAGTTTCACCGGAGGAGCAAATCGATTGTCCACGGCTGCACCGGCTTCGCCTTCTACTTTTCCTCCAACTCCGGCTGCAATTGCCTTTTCTACCAGCTCCGGTCCGGGAATGGAAGCGTAAATCAGGGAAGGCCCGTTTGCAGATTTGAATTCAGCTCGGGCAAGAATCTCATGCAATGTCCAGGTTACGTCACCAGCACCGCCTGCGGTAGGATTGTCTCCCATATCGCTGATCATGAACGGTTTCTTTTGGCCGGCAATCGCCATGTCCAAACTTTCCTTCAAAGTTGCCACCGGTGCAACAAACTCAAACTCCGATCTCACTGCCCAGAAGCTGTTAGCCAGACTTTCCGCTGCCTTGGTTACCGCTTCCTGATTGTCACCAGTTACCATGACTACAGCATGATTTCGTGGTTCATCTGCCCAGGCGTATCCAATCCAGATCGCTGCATCGATGATTCCTTCCTCTTTGGTGAATGGGTCAACTTTAGCATACAACCCCTTTCCGGGTTCTATGCGAGTGCTGGTTTTTTCTCCTGGAAGTAAGATCGGAACGGGGATCCATGCCTTAAATGCAGGTTTTCCTTTTCCGCTTTCCAATCGATCCAGGAGGTTTTCAACCGCTCGTTTCTTTGATTCCAGTGCATCCTCGTGAGGCGCCATTCTGTAGCAAGTGATCAAATCTGTATTTTCCGCTAATCTCATCGATACATTCCCATGCAAATCCATGGAAGTGGAAATGATTGTTTCCGAACCGACTACCTCTCTTACCCGAATGATAAAATCTCCTTCCGGATCATCCAAACCCACCACACTCATCGCTCCGTGAATGTCAAAAAAGAGGCCGTCATAGGGAAGATTAGCTTTCAACCGTTCCAAAGTTTGATTGACGAGTGATTCATACGCTTCTCTTGTTACCGTTCCGCCGGGAAGTGCATGCGCTCTGAGCGTTGGAATCCAGACTGCACGTTTCCGATCTGCCGAATCTGGTGCCAAAAAGGGGTAAAATGTAAAAACATCTTCGTCAACTTTGGCTTTGAAAGCTTCCTCTTGCGTCAGAGCAGGTGAGAAAGTGCTGGACTCGATCGCCAAACCGGCAATTGCAATCCGTGGAAGTGGTTTTTCAGCTTCCTTGATAGTGCAGGCAATAGCAAATACGAAAAATGAAAAAGCAAAAATGAATTTTTTCATGATGGAGGAGATTGTTTTTGAAACTTATTTCAGCGTCTGAAGATAAGAATTAAGACTAAATTCATTTGTCCAAAAATATAGAACTGGTATCTGATTCTGTAAGAGTAAAAAGCCAATCAAGCAATTTTTTGTTGCATCCCCTTGGTTCAATCTCTATTTTCAACATCCTTTTGTATTATAATCATGAAAACCGAAATCACCCTCTCTGAGGCTCAAGCCCAGGTAGATCAATGGATCAAAACTGTCGGAGTGCGCTACTTCAATGAACTCACCAATATGACCATTCTGATGGAGGAAGTGGGCGAGTTGGCGCGGATCATGTCCCGAACCTACGGAGAGCAGTCTTTTAAAGAATCTGACAAAGGCCGGGAACTGGGTGACGAGATGGCCGATGTGCTTTGGGTGTTGATTTGTCTGGCGAATCAAACTGGAGTGGACCTGACGGAGGCTATGAAAAAGAACTTCGAAAAGAAGAATATCCGCGACCTGAATCGACACAAGGATAATGAGAAACTGAAGTAAATTGACATGCCATCTGCTGAGCGCCCGTGGCTTAGCTGGCGCGCCTGTGGCGCGTGACACCGTTTCAGAAAATAATTCACTTTCAAATAATCCCAAAAAATGAGATTGCAAGGAAAAACAGCCATTATCACCGGAGCGACGAGCGGCATGGGAAAAGCCATGGCCGAACGATTTGTGGCAGAAGGAGCTTCCGTAATTTTGAGCGGTAGGGATGAATTCCGCGGGAAAGATTTGCAACATATCCTGATTCGACAGGGTGGAAAGGCAGTATTTGTTGCGGGCGATGTTTCCCAAATAGCAGTGAATGAAACGCTGGTCCGGGAGGCAATTCATAATTTTGGAAAGCTCGATATCGTCGTCACAAATGCAGGGAAATTGGGTCTGGGGTCGGTGACGGATATTTCCTTCGAGGAATGGAATGAAACGATCAGCGCCAATCTGAATTCCGTGTTTTACCTGAGCCGGTTTGCAATTCCTGAAATGCAGAAAAACGGGAAGGGAGTCATCCTCGCCAATAGTTCTATCGCTGCTTTTAAAAGCTTTCCCAATCATGCGGCGTATTGCGCAAGCAAAGCCGCTTTGGTGGCATTGGTGAAAGAAATGGCGCTGGACTACGGACCCACTATCCGGGTGAATACAATTTGTCCCGGTCCGGTGGATACGCCTTTGATTTGGGATTCGGCCAAAGCATTTGATGATCCCGAAACTATCGTGCAACAAACCGCAAACAATACACTGATGAAGCGACTTGGCCGGCCGGAAGATATTGCTTCGCTGGCTCTGTTTCTGGTTTCTGACGAGGCCTCCTGGATCACCGGCTCGGCTTACACGATAGATGGGGGGATTTTGGTCAAGTAAATACATAACCCATGAATCAAAAAAACACAAGAAGGGAATTCTTCAAAAAAGCATCACTGGTAAGTTTGGCGACTTTACCTCTTTCTGCGCTTGCTCAGACAAAACCAGAAAATCAAATCACCAAACTGAAAGTCGTTTGCGTTGGTGGACATCCGGATGATCCGGAAAGCGGTTGCGGAGGGACATTGGCAAAGTTCAGTGCGGCAGGCCATGAAGTGAAAGTCTTATACCTGACTCGGGGTGAAGGGGGAATTGAAGGTAAATCAGCTGACGAATCGGCAAGCATCCGAACCAAAGAGGCGGAAGCTGCCTGTGAAATTTTAAAAGTTCAGCATTCATTTCTAGGTCAGATTGATGGCAATACGATAGTCAATAATGAGTGGATTGCTAAAATGACGGAGTTCATGGAAATCGAGAAACCCGATTTGGTTTTCACGCAGTGGCCAATTGATTCTCATAGAGATCATCAGGCGGCAAGTATGCTGACCATGCAGGCAGGACTGAGGACAAAGAAAAAATTCCAGATTTACTTTTATGAAGTTTGCGCCGGTGAACAAACAATGACCTTTCGTCCCACAGATTTTGTGGATATTTCGATTGAACAGGAAATCAAGCGCAAAGCTTTATTCTGCCATGTAAGTCAGGATCCGGAAGGAATTTACGCTTGCGGTCATGAAGCGATGGAGAAATTCCGGGGCATGGAAGCTGGAGTGCCTGCTGCCGAAGCTTTTGTCAAACTCAATGGTAAAAACTCTCCCTCCTCAATCCTGTAATTGACCTTTGCTTTCATACCCAAAACACTCAATGAAAAAAGTTATTTTCTCATCGCTACTGCTGATTGTGACTTTAGCAGCCTTTTCCCAAAGTCAATCAAAATCAGACGTCAAAAATAAAGTCACGCTCTTCAATGGTAAAAACCTGGAGGGATGGTACAAATTTGTGCAAAATCGGGGACGAGATATTGATCCAAAGAA
>VFKK01000153.1 GCA_009885605.1 Cyclobacteriaceae bacterium
CAACGGCATATTAGCTTTTACGTAGCCTGCAAATCTTGAAAGCCTGAATAGGCCTGCTCCATCATTGTAACTGATTTCTCCCCAAAGTGGGGGGTAGGTATAGCCAGAGCCATCCGGCTTTGGCATACCTTGCCCTTCTGCCATATGGCAACTTTGGCACAATTTGTCGTAGACAGTTTTGCCCTTGATCGGATCTGCTGCCCTCTCGAGAAGAGGAACTTCGTAAATACCAGAACCTTTTGGTGACTCCCCTTTTGGAACATCTTTTCCAAGCCACTCAATATATGACACCATTGCAATCATTTCCCTGCTGTCTTTTTCTAAGGTTTTTCCATTCAGGCTTCTTTCAAAGCAATCATTGATTCGCTTCGGAATATCTTCAGATTGACCGGATCGGGCCCTTACTTTTGGATAAGTAGCGAATACTGCCGAATAATTGTTGCCCAGAGGCACTGTCCCCGCTTGCAGGTGGCAGTTTTGGCAATTCATCCCATTGGACATTTTGCGAACTTTCCCATTTGGCCCCAGGTATTCCGCCGTATTCGCTATCAATTCTTTCCCGTACTTGATATTTTCCGCATTCGGCTCGGCATCGACAGTGGCCCAGTCGGGAGCATTCCATATTCCTGCAGAATCGACCAGCGCCTTGATAACAGGAACCTCCACGACGGTTTGAATTTGTATTTCCTTTTCTGCCAATGAAGGCAATTGCACCCCGGAATAAGCGAGGTAAACAGTAAGTCCAATTACCCCTACCAATGCTGTGGCGAAAACCAAGAGTCCAACCAATAGCGTGATTATTTTGAGGAAAGGTTTAGGCAGTTCGTTCATAGTTCGAAATCTTGATACAAAAATCAGAATTTGAATAACTCGATGATGTGACTTGAATCACATCCACACAAATAAACCAGAGAACATTCTTTTAACAAATCCGACCAGAAAATAACCCCTTGTCATTTCTCCAAAATCAAGAGAATTTTAAAACTGACTCTAACCCAAAAAAAAGCCTTCCGAAGAAATTTTCAACAGGGATTAACTTACAATCAGGAGAGTCTTCAATTTTTGGATCTGGCCAGCAAAACAAGTTTCTCCCCAACTAATCCTTGCACGAGCATTTCCTGATCTTTCACCCAAAGACTCAGACTGACCTCATCTCCAAGTATGCATTCCGCCTGATAATTAATAAGCAGCTCATTAGGCTGAAAATTATTTTCCCGGAGGATATTCTCTACCCAAAGGATATAGCTGGTATTATTTACGTGATTGTTAAGATCCAGATCAGAATACCGCACTTTCAATGTTTCCTGATAGATTTCTTCGCCAAGAATCCTGATTTTCTCTGGTTGCCAATCCGGTTTTTGAGTTGGATCAAAAAGACGAGCAGGCAATACAACCTCAGGTCGCTGAGGTCTTTTGGTTTCGGTATGAAGCAAAAGCCAGGAAGACATTGCTCTTACCAATACCTCGCCGTTTTGGTCTAAAATCAAAAATTCACGAAAAGCAAAAAGTTTGTCTGCACCTCTTCCGGCAGTAAAAGCCTGAATTTTTTCTCCCCAGGTTGGAGATTTCTGCACCCGGATGTCCAATCTGGAAAGCACCCACATCAGGTTTGATTCCAAAAGATTCCTGCCAAAGTCAGCCGAATCAGCATGCCTCCAGGCAATCTCCTGAAGGAAATCTGCAAGAGAAGTGAGACTGATTTTTCCGTCAGGATGAACCTGATAGGATCCTACCTGAAAAGGAAGTGAGTACTGGAAAGAATCACCTAAACTCATATATCTGTATCAGCGGCGTTTGGTTCGTTGGAGAAAAATACTTGTTTTCGAATGGACGCAAGTAAGACAATTCCAAGCCCATTGATAGCTATCATAGCAAATGACAATGGAAGGCTAAATAGCTCGGCCACAAAACCTATTAAAGGAGGACCAATCAAAAATCCAAAAAAGGAGATCGTCGAAACCAAAGCCAAAGCAACACTTGGTGAATACAATTTGGATCTACCGGCAATGCTGTATGAAACAGGGATGATGGAGGCCACTCCCAAACCAACTAATAAAAACCCGAAGGTTGCTACATAGACTGTTGGAATGGCCACGGATAGTGAAAGCCCCAGAAAAATAAGAAAGCCACTCACCTGCAGCACTGCAACTTTTCCAAATCGGTGTACAACTTTATCTGTTACAAATCTTCCTGAAGCCATGGCTCCCATAAAAGCTACATATCCTAAAGCGACTAATGATGGCTCGGCCTCAATTACTTTTTTGAAATATACGCCACTCCAATCAAACATACATCCCTCGCACATCATCCCAAGAAATGCAATCAATCCGATTCGCAAGAGCAAATCATCAGGCCTTCTCAAAACCAATCCTCCACCATCTGAAGATTTTTCTTCTTTGACTAAATAGCCTTGAGCCAAAATAACAATCAGAAAAGAAATCCCCGTCACTACGGCAAAATGTCCTGTTGGAGAAAAATTAAAAAAGATTAATCCTGCACCAAGACCAGCACCGGTAAATCCTGCCATACTCCACAAACCGTGAAAAGATGCTAGGATGCTTTTACCCATCTGATCTTCTAAATCAAGTGCTTGGGTATTGAGCGAAATATTCATAATGTTTCCCAACATCCCAAATAGAATCAGAACAGGGACAAGCAAATAGGTATTAGGGCTTAATCCAATCAAAGGAAGAGTCAAAGCATAAACAAAACTTCCAATCATTATGACTCGGCGGCTGCCATACTGGTGAACTGACCAACCGGCGATAGGAAGACCAATCATAGAACCGAGTGGGAGGAAAAGCAATAATGTACCCAATTGGCCCTCGGAAAGTTGAAACTTAGCTTGAATGTCCGGGATTCTGGCAGCCCAAGTTGAAAAGCAAAGCCCCATAAAAAAGAACATGCTTCCAAGTGCAGTTCTTCTTTTGGATAATTGATTCATAAGAATGAATAGGTTTGATAGGCAAACAAAAGTACTGAACATTGAATCAAAATCTTAAACAGATTCAGTAACCGATTGGAAACTATTTACCTTCCGTCAGGTTATTTACAAAAGAAAAATTATGGAGTTTGTAATCGTAGGTTCAATTCTGGTTGTCATTATCATTATGATCAGAGTGATAATCAAAAAAGTATTTGAATAAAAAAAAGTCACTTACTAGTTCAGCAAGCGACTTTTTCAAATTCGTAAATCCCTGTTTAGTTGGGTAGTTTATCCGAAAATTTACCGTAAACCCAAGTCCCGGCTATAGCTGAGAGGAAGGTGATGAAAATAACAGTGAATCCGCTTCCAATCTGGGCAAACAAAGGTCCCGGACATGCTCCGGTCAATGCCCAACCCAATCCGAAGATAAATCCTCCAATTATTTGACCTTTTTTGAATTCCTTGGTTGGTATATTGATCGCCTCTCCATGTATTGTTTTGATCCCTAATCTCTTGATAAGCTGAATCGAAATAAGACCGGTGACAATCGCTGATCCAATCACTCCATACATAAAGAAGGATTGAAGCCTGAACATTTCCTGAATTCTGAACCAGGAAATAATCTCTGCTTTTACAAATACAATTCCGAAAACCACTCCGATTATCAAATATTTGATCAACTCATGACCTTTGTCGTGATCAATTCTTGAGTTTGGCGCATCGCAAACGTCTGCCTTTATCTTTTTTTCTAATACTTTCATTTTGTCCCGATTTAGAATCCTACCAACTTCATTAAAGGCTCCATGATCACATGAGTCATCAAAAATCCTCCAATCATGAAGAAAATCGTCGCAACTAATGAAGGCCACTGCAAGGAACTGATTCCCATAATGGCGTGACCTGATGTACATCCACCCGCGTAGCGGGTACCGAATCCTACCAGGAATCCCCCAACCACAAAGAACAAAAGTCCTTTGGCTGTAAAGAGATTTTCCCAGTTGAAGATATCTGCCGGCAATAAGCCTGAGAAATCAGTGATGCCTATTGCAGAAAGCTCTGCCTGAGTTTGCTCGGCAATCACAATTTCATTCGGATTGGCAAGGAATGATGTGGCAATGAAACCACCTATGAGGATGCCTAATACAAAAAGAAGGTTCCACATTTCCTTTTTCCAATTGTAGGTAAAAAAAGGAATACCGGCTGGGATACACGCAGCACACACGTGTCGAAGAGATGAGGAAATACCGAAGGATTTGTTTCCTACGATTAGCAGTGCAGGCACTGTGAGCCCAATCATCGGTCCGGCCACGTACCAGGGCCAAGGTTGGGTAATCCACTCCATAAATTGATTCATATTTGCTTTTTTTTGTTTTAAAATCTATAATCCAGGATCACATTGAAATTACTCATGTTGACTCGATTGATGATGTATTCCTGAGGTAAATGTTCTTTTCTGTCTTCTTTTTTTGCTGCAACAAGAAACTGAAGGTCAAGACCTTTGAAGTATCCTTTGAATCTATAATCTACTAGTCCTGTGAAATGCAGATAATTAGGTAATCCATACTTATTCAATTCCAAATTGTTCAAATCCGGGGTCTGAACGTGTCCTGCACCCACCGAAAGCATTAACTGTTCGTGAATGAATGTCTGATCAAATTTCAGAGTTATCGCATTTACTCCACCCATTCCCTCAAACCGCTCACGTTGTTGACTCACAAAGAACTGCTCACGTCCCCATTCTCTTGGAAAAAGAAACCTTCCCTGATCCGATATCCCCAGATAATTTAGGGAAATCTTGGAATGAGACCAATCAATTCCTGCTTGTAATCCTACACCGTAGGTTTCTTCTCCAGGAAGGATGTAGGTTTTTTCCGGGTCAGGATTACCTCCGTCTCCTATAGCCCCCTGGTAAAAACCCTGAATACCCATCAGAAAATCAGTATTTTCATTAAGATCAGTTTTTACGGTTGCTTCCAGAAAGGTCAGACCAAACATGCCTTCTCCCAGATAATTCCAAGAGCTGATTTTCCAATTTTCTTCTTTGTATTCTGTCCCTATAATCCCGATTCCTTTTGATTCGAGATTATGATGATAATCTTCATCTGAGCCTAGTGGGTTCCTTCCTGCAGAATAAAAACCAACTGATTCCTCAACTGGCAGCCATTCCAAAGAACCTCTTGAGATCATATGAGTAAACCAAGCTCCGGTAAACTTCCAATTTCCAGGTGAATAATCACCAGACAACCCACTGAACAAATTGGGCCGCATCCTATTATCTGACTCATTCAGAAGTGGACTCTCAAACTTGTGCCTTCCAGCCCAGATCGACCATTCTTCATTTTCAAAAGAAAGGAAGAATTCTTCTAATCGGTCCATGTCCTTATGATTTTCAGGATGATGGACATCAAAGAGCGTGATCTCATATCGATTTCCCAATCCGGTCGTCGGATCAGTCTCTGTGATATTGTTTTCATAATGTCTGAAAACAAAGAATCCGCTAAATCCTACTCCAAAACCTTTCCACCGCGGACTGAAATATCCGATCCCCGCGCCGCTTCCCCAAGTAGAATAGTCAGTCAAATCCCCTTGGTTGAGAGTCGCCATAAAATAGGATCTGAGATGAAATTCAAAGGAACCTGTTTCAAGAACTTTCCCAAATAACTTTTCATTTGGTTGCTCAGGATCTTCAACTTTTTCATGCTGAGCAAATGCGACCGAAATCGACATACTCAACACAATCAAAAAGAATCCTGTTATTTTCCTTACAAAGGTCATCATGATCGGTTTAAAACCACTGTGACTTTCATCACATCAGTCTTTTTTAAATTAAAAATGGCAGGCTCAAAGGCCTGCCATCTAGAGATATAAGCAACTTTTCTCTTTTCTATTATAGCAATGTGGTAGGACAAACGTAGTCCGATACCTTAAATTTCTCTGATTCTTTAATCGCTTTAAAACCACCGGCGACATCAATCAAATTATCAAAACCTCTTGCTCTCAGTGCGGAGTTGAAGATCATTGATCTGTATCCACCGGCACAGTGCACGTAGTAAGTTTTATCTTTATTGATTTTCAGCATGCTATCATTCAGATAATCCAGTGGAGCATTTTCAGCGTCTAAAACGTGCTCAGACAGGTATTCTGAATTTTTCCTTACATCCAGAATATTGATATCATGATTGTGTTCTTTGATTTTAGCCAGCTCCTCCACTGTGACTTGAGTGATTTGATCTACCTCATGTCCTGCTCCTTTCCATGCCTCGATTCCTCCTTTCAAGTATCCAAGTGCATGATCATAACCCACACGTGCCAATCTGGTAATTACTTCTTCCTCTTTTCCTTCATCTGTGATCACCAAAATCTCCTGCTTCACATCCGGGATCATAGCTCCTACCCATACAGCAAAGCTTCCATCGATTCCAATGTTTACTGAATTTGGCACAAAGCCTTTGGCGAAAACTTCCGGATCTCTTGTATCAAGAATCAATGCTCCTGTTTCGTTAGCAGCTGCATCAAATTCTGCAGGTGAAAGTGGTCTGATACCCCTTTCCAAAACCGTATCGATGCTGTCATATCCCTGAATATTCATCATCACATTCTGAGGGAAATATGCAGGAGGAGGTGTAAGACCTGTTAATACTTCTTTGATAAATTCCTCTTTCGTCATCTCCTGAAGAGCATAATTGGTCTTCTTTTGATTTCCCAGCGTATCAGAAGTTTCTTTACTCATGTTTTTGCCACATGCGCTGCCTGCTCCGTGAGCAGGATAAACGATCAAATCGTCTGACAAGGGCATGAGTTTATTTCTCAAAGAATCGTACAAAAGAGCTGCAAGCTTGTCCTGAGTGAGTTCAGCAATTACTTTCTGAGCCAAATCAGGTCTTCCCACATCACCTATAAATAAGGTATCACCTGTGAAAACCG
>VFKK01000038.1 GCA_009885605.1 Cyclobacteriaceae bacterium
CGTGCTATACTTTCACCTGCTGCTCGACATTTATAATGTCGAACTACCTATCATAGGATTTTCAATCCGACTCGTAAACAACCATCTCCGTACCCGGCGCTTATTTTCCTATTCCTAAAAATAATTCTGGGCCGGGTTCAATGGCCTTTTTCCTTCTTAACCGATGGGTTTCACTTCTTTCCACCCGTGGCTATTAAAATTTAAGGCCTTCAGTCTTTTTATTCTGCTTCAGATTTAATTTTGCTTTACTTTCACCCATTAGCCCTTCCGAAATTCATTATCCATCTTCCGACAGTCACTAAGACTGCTTCTTCGTACCTCATCGCAGTGACGTTCCTGATCACTGACGTTTCCAAAGAACGTGAATTGAAATGTTTCGTGCGATGGTTGCCCATGCTAGAAGACCGATGCTGGATGACCGATCCGTGGTCTGTGGTCAAAAAAAATTCCTTCCTTGCCAACTCCTGACAATTCCATTTCCCTTAGCCAACATTTCCCTACTTTTAACTCATGGAGTTTGCCATAGTCGATATTGAAACCACGGGAGGTGCCCCAACCGGCGGAGGAATTACTGAGATTGCCGTTTTGATTCACGATGGGGAGTCAATCGTGCGGGAATATCAGACGTTGATCAATCCAGAGCATGCGATTCCAACCTATATCACCGGGTTGACCGGGATTGATAATTTCATGGTCAGAGAAGCTCCGAAATTTGCTCAGATTTTGGAAGAACTTTGGGAATTGCTTGAGGGGAAAGTTTTCGTGGCGCATCAGGTCAACTTTGATTTCAGCTTTATCCGGGAAGCTTTTTTGAAGGAAGGAAGAGATTTGAAATCCGAGAAACTTTGTACTGTCCGATTAAGCCGAAAGGCATTTCCGGGATTGAGTTCTTACAGCCTTGGAAGACTCTGCGAAACTCAGGGAATTCCTATTACTGCCCGCCACAGAGCCATGGGAGATGCCCGTGCAACTGCCATTCTTTTTGACCGGATGATCAAACAAAAACCGGATATTATATCGAGTTCCTTGAAAAAGAATTCAGGTGAGACATTTCTTCCACCTAACTTTCCCATTTCAAAATTTCGCCAAATCCCTGAATCTTGCGGGGTTTACTACATGATCAATGAAAAGGGGAAAATCGTTTATGTGGGCAAAGCGATCAATATTCGGGAGCGTTTTAAGAATCATTTTTCGGGTCAGGCTTTACCTGAATTAAAGCAAAAACTCAAAGCAGAAGTGGTTGACCTTAAGTGGCAGGTAACCGGAACTGAATTTTTGGCTTTACTTGTGGAATCATTAGAAATCAGAAGATTATGGCCAAAATATAATTCAGCTCTGAAGATTCCCAAGACACTCTGGGGATTATTTCATTATCAGGATGGCTCAGGTTATTATCGATTTCAGATTGCAAAAGTTACCCGCTTTTTGAAGCCATTGGAAACGTTTTTCTCAACCGATGAAGCCAATGCTTTTTTGAAAATGGGGATTGAGCAATATGGTTTATGCAGCCGATTTAGCGGATTAAGAAAAGTGAATTGCGCTGTTGTTCAGGATCCAAACTGTCAGGGAGCCTGCGTATCTGAGGAGGTGCCATCAGAATACAATTCAAGGGTTGAAGAATTTTTAAAAAGGATTTCTTCAAGTCAGAAAGAGTTGATGATTACACTTTCCGGAAAAGATGAAACGGAGGTTGCCGTTTGCCTTTTTGAAAGAGGTATTTTAAGCAGGTATGGATTTTTTCCGAAGGAGGACAATGAAAAAATAACTTCAGAAATGCTCGAAATTGTACCGCAAGTTCCTGAGACATTCTACATTCTCCGTCAGTTTATTCACCTGTTTGAACCGACTCAGATACGAGTTTTGGAAACTATTGAAAGAGGATCATAGAGTTGATTTCAGATTTAGGATTTCGGATTTTTGACACACAGGAGGACCGGAGTATGCTATTTTTCATCAGGCCTGCACTCCTCGGGGTGAGGGAGTGAAATCCGAATTATTTCCCACTTCCAAAGCACTGCACCCCCATGAGGTACGGCATATTGTAAAAGGACTTTTCTGCATAGACCATCGCTCCGCAACCCAGATATTCATGGTGGGGATTCAAAATGCTTTTTCTGTGACTGGGAGACTCCATCCAAAGGCGGACGACTTCCTTCGCATAAGAAAGGTACGTATGTGCAACGATCACTTCTCTCTTTGAACTTGCATAGGTAAAGAGACCGCTTCGGGGTGGGTTTACTTTGCGGCCATTTTGATATTGAAGTGCGTTGCTGGAACTGATATTTTCAGCGATACTCATGAGATTCAAGCCTTCCAGTTTGAACCTGTCCACGATCGTTGACTTTCCTTTGACGCGGCTGACATGCGAATAGAAATTATAATTAACCATATCGCTGGCATGGTCCGCAGCCACTTTCTCCATCCGATCCAGATGCTTGAAAGGCTTTAATCCATTCTTGATACGCTCCTGATTGGTCGCGTAAAACATGGCTGCATGCAAGAGCGGTCTGTCCATGTGTTTGAAATCAATGGGCTGGTTGATTGCTGCCAATTTCATAAATGCATTGGTGTCGTATCGCTTGTAGTCTGCGAAAGTCCAGTTTTGAGCGAAAACCGACGGGATAGTAAACAGAAGAAGGAGGATCAGGAAACTTGGTCTCAAAGCAATCAGAGTTTGGGGAGAATTCAGGATTGATTGATCATTAGACGATGAATTCTCCTGATTATTTTATCCGGGCCCGGAGGAAATTTACAATTTTTTGAAGAGCCGATTTTTTGTCAAGTAGAATCAATTTGGGCAGCCTCCGAAAATATTTTTTGGCAGGTTATTTCAGGTTCTTTTAATCAAAAAAAAACGTTGAGTGTAATGAATCGAGATTTCAATTTCCTGTTCCGTTGATCAGCAACGATAACTGAGCCATATTTTTAACATCGAGTTTCCCAAGCATATTTCTGCGATGCGTGTTGACGGTCAGGAGGCTGAGGAAAAGCTTCTCTGCAATTTCTGTGGAGGTTAATCCCTGAGTGACCAGGTAAGCTATTTCTTTTTCCCGCTTGCTAAGCAAATCCAATTTGGTTGATATTGGTTTGTGAAATAGTTTCTTTCCCCCCAGTTTTGGAAAGGTAGATTCTCCTTTGGAAGCAGCAAGCAAAGCTTTTATTAATTCATCCCTTCCAATCGATTTTGGTAAAAATCCGAGGACTCCGGCTTCTTTGCATTGTTCCATCACCGCAAGGCTGTCTTCCATGGTAAGAATGAGTATTCGTGTGGATGGGTTTTCAGCAAGGATTTTTTGGGCTGCCACCAATCCGGTACCATCCGGGAGAAAATAATCGAGCAGGACAATGTCCGGCGTTTCAACCCTGCAAAGTTTAATGCCGTCTTCTACATTGGTTGCACTTCCCATCCATTGGATCGTAGGCTCGTCCTGAAGGAGTGAGAAAACACCCTGAACAAATAGCAAATGATCATCAATATGGAGTAACCTGATTTTGGGTTTCATCAAATTGGCCGATTAAGATGGGGATGAATACAAGGATCGTTTTTTACTCAGGATAGCGTTAAGAACATTTCTCATTCAGGAGATTCGCTCATTTTGATAAGTTCTCCAATCCCAATTTTTGGTTAAGAATCCTGTGATGAGTCTTTACTGTGGTTTCGCTCAGAAACAGTTTTTCCGCGATCTCGGAAGTTGATAGACCTTCCGCAGCCAGACTGGCAATTTCCTTTTCTCGTTTGCTGAGCTGGTTGATTTCTACTTTTGAATTTCCTTTTTCAGGCCGTGACCCTTTCATTTCGGGGAAAGTCTTTATTCCTTCGATTGCCTTTTTGATTGCCGTCACCAAATCCTTTTTTGTCAATGATTTGGAAAGAAACCCAAATGCCCCAGCCAATCTGCATTCTTCGCTAATGTCCGGGTTATTTTCCATGGTCAACACCAGAATTTTTATTTCCGGAGCAATCAGGAGGATTTCAGATACTGATTTCAATCCATTAGCATCCGGAAGAAAATAATCCAACAGAACTATTTCCGGCCTGATTGTACCACACATCTGAAGTCCTTCGGCTAAGGAACTGGCACTGGCATAGGTATCCAAAAAAGTTTCATTCTCAATCAGGGAATAAACTCCCTGTACAAAAAGATGGTGATCATCTATGTGCACTAGTTTGATTTCAGAGAAATTAGGCATGAATTGGAATTTTAATAATTGTGGTTGTCCCTGAGGAGTTCGAATCTATGGAAAGTTCTCCTTTAAGATAGTTAACCCGCTCACGAATATTTCTGATACCGATACCGTCGGATTGCTTGTTAGGATCGATCCCTTTCCCGTTGTCTTCCACGATGAGTTCGAGGTTGCCATTTTCTTCAATCAGATTTACCATGGCCTCGGTGGCTTCAGCGTGCTTTACGATGTTAAAAAGCAGTTCATTGCAGATTCTGTAAAGGGAGATTTCGAGCGCTTTGGACAAGGATGTTTTTACCTGAGCGTAAAATTTAATGTCCAGGTGATGCTGTTCGGATAAAAGATTGATATGGTTTTGAAGTACTTTTTCCAAGCCAAATTGATCCAGATGGGGTGGGGTGAGATTATGACTCAGACTTCGGGCTTCCTGGATACTTTGTGAAACGAGTTGCTTCAGCTTCTCCACAGCCGCCTCCGGATATTGGTGAAAAATCTGTTCTGCCTGGATATTGATACTGGCCAGCATGCCACCGATGCTATCATGGAGATCTCTTCCCAGCCGGTTTCGTTCCTCTTCCTGCACTTCAATAATATGCTCCGCCACTTCCTTTTCTTTTTGCAGGATTTCAAAAACCAGGTGTTCCTTTTCAAATTTATAGGCTGCAGCCTTGCGGGTAAAAGCAGCCGCGATAAATGCCGTTTCTCCCATCATACCGAAGGCGGTGCTGAATTTTAATAAACCGTAGGTCTGACCTAGTTCGAAGCCTTGCTGATCGAATAAAATCAAAACCCCAAATACCATTAAGAATCCAATTCCAGCAAGGTAATACCCGGCAAACGGGACTTTTGCTCTCCATTGCAAAATCAGAAAAACCAGAACTGCTAAAAACGATAAAATGGTAATTCCAAAAGAAAAGCGGAGGGCCAATAGTTTGGCATAAATACTAACCTGATCTTCCGGAGTCACCAAAATCGCGAGGCAAAGACATGACATAAGGAAAATGAAGCCCCACATGATCCGAGCCAACCACCGACTCTTCTGAAGGGGAGGAAAGAATTGAAGAACTACGAGCAAAAACAAAATAATCGTAGCAAGGTTGAAAACCGGTCTCGAATTACTTGCCCAATCTATGCTGTCGGGCCAGAGATACTGAAACCCTATTCCCCAATGGCAAATCAGCCAAAGTAAATTGGAAAGGATAAATGCTGCATAAAACAGCGCACTGGATTGCTTCAGACGCAACCAAAAGAAACAGGAAAAGATCAGAATCAGGGCCATCCAACCGATCGCAAGGCCAATAATCATGTTTTCCCCCTGGCGTTTTTTTGAAAGTTGAGCTTCTGTCAGCACTTCCGTTTCGATGGCTAACGTCTCACCGGCTTTATCCAGCAAAATAAGAATTTCCACGCTGTCTTGTGGGCCGATATCAAGCGGGATGATCATGTCCCGATCCTGCACGGGCCTTAGTGAAAACGGAAACCGATCTCCCGCTTTGAAAACAGGGGTTGCTTCCCGATTCATAAAAACATCTATTCGGTTGATATGGGGATTATTGAGCACCAGAAACAGGCGGGTTGGGTTCAGGTCCAGGTTTTGGATGGTCGTTTTCATCCACCAGGTATGCAACGTAAGACCGGGATTGAAGACACCGTCTTCCAGGTACAGCGAATCAGTGGAACTCCAGGCGGTGGAAGCAGATTGTCCGGTATTGATTTCTACAAAAACAGGCGATGAAGACCCTTTTGGAAGGCCGCAAGCAGAAACGAGGATGACCAAAACCAGGAACAGACCGGATAGCTTCCGTGGAAAAAAGAATCTCCTCATCAAACCCGCACTTCTAAACCTGATATGTTCATATTCTTAAAAGTGGAAAGTACCAATTTTTAGGAATTGTTCAACCCGATGAGTCAGCAAAAATGATTTTCTGGTTGGATGTCAGTGGGAAATTGTTCACGGTCCTTCCACTGACGCATGTGTCTGTTGGTGCTCTCCTGCTGGCGCGCGCGTGCCGCGCGTGACAAAGATGACCGTAATTGCGATCCGCCGCGGCGGAGAAGCAATCTCCCACATTAGAAAAAAATGACTTTTGGTAACACAGAGTCACACCGAGGTTTCACAGAGTTTCACCGAGTATTTTTCTGAGCTGGCTCGCGCGTGTCGCTCTTGAAAATTTTACCGTCATTGCGAGGGAGGAATGACCGAAGCAATCTCATTTATTAGACTGCTAAATCCCACCATCAACCCCTCCTGTTTTTGGCGATAATTTTTTTAATGATTGAAAGACAGACACCCAAAAATCCGAATTCATTTTCCATCATCCAATCCCCCGGATGCACCGGGCGCTACCAATCAAATGTTCCAATGGGAAATCTTTTGGCAAACTCACCAGATTACCTCATCAATTTTTATTTTGGTTTTTACCTGCATGCTACTAAGCAGATTTCCGGGATTGAACCTACCGTTTGTGATGTTTACTCCTTCTGAGCATTTCCAGATTTCTGTGACAGACTATCAATTTTAAGTCAGTTTAGTCAACTACAAAGGAGAAGTATTTTTCTCCCTTTGATGAGGAAGATTAAAGGCCATTAAGAGGATAATTCCTAAAAACAAAAAACCAGTGTGGGAGATCTGAATAGAAAATCGAATTTCAAATTACTTTCTAAGAGTTTCAAAAAGAAATTTTTACCTAGTTCTAGGTATTGGAAATGCAGGGACTAGGGCTAAAATTTGAAGAGAGATTCGAATTGGTTTGGTACTAATAGATTCACCTTTTCAAAGCAGGTAAATATTGGTTTGAAAGATAATTTAGTCCATCTCATCTTGCTTTTAAACAAGGTTTTATCTGATTGATTAGGAAAATATGTTCACAAAAAAAAATGAAATGAAAAAACCAAACAGACACATAATTTTATTTGTTTCCTTAGTTACAATATTACTTACCAATTCTTGTATACCGGAAGTTATAACTTCCTCTCCTTTCACGGGAGTTTGGGTCCGAACATTGGGGCCAAGCGGAGATAGAACTGACTTAGCAATAGGTTTAATTACAGATGATCCTACAAGGGTTTACATGTGCGAAAAACGAGGGTCTACTGCATCAGGATTTTACAAAGGGTATTTGTTTGATAATACTATTGAATGGGATGCAATTCATCAATTACCCGAAACGGAACTCAGAATTGTTGGATCCCAACTGGAATTTTTTTTATCCATCAGTTGCAGGGTCTCTTCCTAACTTGTATAATCCTGGTAATTGGTCTGCGGAATGCGGTCCACTTGCGAATAATAACAATGGGATAACAAATGGAAATTTAACAACTGGTAAATTTTCTTTTTGGGTTCAAAGTGATTTAGGGTGTGGAAATATTACAGTGGTATTAAATGGAGCAAGTCGAGTAATAAGTAATTATCATTCCAGCAACCCAGGGTGTAATGTAAACGGTTCTGCAAATTTCGAACTATCAGGAGGAACTTACAACTACACAGCGAGTTGTTCAGGGTATTCTTGGGCTAACACAATAACGGTGATTAATGGACAATGCTCGACTAGGCAGTTGACTCTTTAAAATAATTTAAAATTCAAATTTTTATATGAACTATAAGCTAAACCTTAATATGAGAAAGTTTTATTCGTATTTGCCTATTTTCTTCTCAATTCTTAAGGGACCTTATATTTCAAGGAAATAAACAAAAAATTAATATGATTAGATTTATTAGTATAGCTATTATCCTTAGCGTTTTGAATGTTTATCCTTCTTTCTCCCAAACCAATATTGGGAATACGATTGATACTTACGCAGGTGTCAATTCATTGTTAATGAATCCTGCAAATGTCTCAGGATCCAAAACCAAGTTGGAAATCAACATCTTTTCAGTCAGTGCTTTTGTGGGGAATGACTATTTAAGTGTTGACTTTAATGATTTGAAGAATATTGGAAATGGATTTGATTTTGATTCTGATGTTTTAAAAACCCCCACCGAACAAAATAATTTCTTTGGAAATGTTGATTTATTAGGCCCTTCTGTCATGTTCAGGTTAAATGATAAATCAGGTTTAGGGATCAATACCAGAGTAAGGACCTTCTTCAACCTGAATAATATCAGCGGCTTGTTTTACGAAAGTATATCTGAAGGGTTTGATTTGCAGACAGATTTTCAGACGGA
>VFKK01000304.1 GCA_009885605.1 Cyclobacteriaceae bacterium
CCTCATATTAAATTATGTCCATTTTTTTAACGGTTACCCTCCTTGCCCTGAGGACCCAGACGTTTGCCTACACCCTTGCTGCGTCCCTGATTTTCTTTTTTCGAACTTGATTTATTTAATTGGATGCCGCTGCTGTTGCTTTCAATTCTATTACCTGATTCGACTGATGGTTTGCCTCTTTTGCTTGAAATTTCTTTTTGTTCTTCAGAGTTCATAGAAGCGGGTCTTTTTTTTGAATCACCTGATGTACTTGTACTGCCTTTTTTACCGCGGCTTTCTTGTCCGCCTTGATTGGACTGACCTTTGTTTTGTACTTTTTTGTTTGCCATTTCTTTAATTTTTTTTAAGTGTGAGTAAAATAATTTAAATCTCCTTCTTATAATCTCAATACTTGCGAAGATTGAGACGTTATTTCTTTTCAAAAGTTATTTTTCAGTATAGCCTCCAGTGTGTAATTTTTCCCTTATCCATATCGGCAGTTAAATTTAATACATACACGAAACGTATGTTGCGGATGAATTTTGATGCTTTGGTAACTGCATTTTGTATTGCATCTCCCCAGCTTGTTTTTGACCCGGCTAAGAGTTAGATTACTTTTAAAAGTGCCATAGTTATTTATTTTTAAGAATTGTTCTATTTACTTGATTAAGAACTTTTTTTCTTAGGAACTTTTGCTCCTGCTTCTCGTGCTTCACTCAGACCGATGGCTATTGCCTGCTTGCGGCTTTTTACTTTATCGCCTTTACTGATTTTAATTCTCCATGCTTATTTTCATGCATGACCTTTTCAACTTTGTTCTGAGTTTATATAGTTTTGAGTTACGTTAAAGATTGGTTTCTTTACTAGGATAAGTGTTACACAATTTTTGAAAAAGGTTATATCTTTCACATATTTTTAAATTTTTTTCACCCACGTAGTATTTTCAATGTATTGTCCCATTTTTATTATCACCTGCTCCATCAGGGTGTTTGCGTCCTGCATATGTCTGATATCGGGTTTAAATTCACTGTAATTTGAGAACTTTTCCTGGATTCGAAAATTACACCAATGAAATGGCAGAGGAAACTATAGCGATACTTGCCCATACTGCAATAGAAACTATATCTATTATTTGACAAAGACCAGCAAATTAAAACCTCAGATTGACCATTTTTATCCCAAAAGCACTTATCCATTTTTAGCTGCTTCATTTTACAATTTGATACCCTCTTGTTAAACCTGCAACGGTTTTGGGGCAAAAGACGAGAAAGACCCTGTGGCAGAAGGACTGGTTAATCCATATTTATTGGTAAATGATAATTTTAAATTTACCAATAAATAAAAACGATTAATTTTCTCAACCTCGTTACATGACAAAGCAAGCGTGGAAGTTAAGTTCAGAAATAATATTCCAAGGCATTTTAAATATATTCAAACTTGATAAACTCTATGAACAGCACTCGGACCATGTAATAGAACGTGTAATTAAAAGCAAAGTTGCATATTCAAAACAATACCGAGACTATTTGAAGAGTTATACAGAGCTTAAATTCAGTGACAGTGAAATTGACAGAATGATTTTAGGGAATTATGCTAACAAAACTGAAATTCATAAGCGACCATTAGCAAAATTTTATCAAGATATCGGAAAGGAATTAGGATTAATTATATGAAGTCGACAGAATACAAAAGCCAGAGAATGTTCAATTAAGTGTGTCTGCTAATTTCACACAAGATGAAGAAGAAACAGACAATTGAGGATTTAATAAGTGATCCAAAAATGAACGATCGACTAAAGGAGCGACTCTACAGCAAGAAAAGATTGCTTGGGAAAGAGAGCCCATTTAGTGAGATTTTACAGCAAATGGTTACTACAATGCTTGAGGGGGAAATCGAGAGTTTTCTCACAGAAGAGCGAGCTTCTGGCAACGTCAATAAGCGAAATGGGCGGACTCCCAAACGGGTGCTAAGTGAGGTTGGTCATCTTGATATTTCGACTCCACGTGACCGGAACGGGGACTTTGAGCCCGAACTGATCGGGAAACGTCAACGAGATCTTACCAGTGGCTTGGATGATCAAATTTTAGCCTTGTATGCCCAGGGCAACTCGATAGAAGATGTGAGGCGCTTGCTGGAGGATATTTATGGGGTAAGTATCTCTGCAGGTCGAATTTCACAGATTACAGATAAGGTGTTACCCGAAATCCAAGAATGGCGCTCAAGAAGCCTACAAAGCTTCTATCCCATCGTGTATCTGGATGCTATTCACTTCAAAGTGCGGCAGGATGGTAAATATATCAGCAGTGCGTTCTACACCGTTTATTCAGTTGATTGGGAAGGAAACAGAGACGTATTGGGGCTATACATCAACTCGGGTGGAGAAGGGGCTAAAAAATGGGGAATGGTCATGGAGGACCTTAAAGCCAGAGGTGTAGCGGATATTTTAGTGGTTTGTACGGATGATCTACAGGGGTTCTCAGAACAGATCCAGGAAATTTTCCCTCATTCAATTATCCAAAAGTGCATCGTCCACCAAATGAGGAATTCTCTTAAATATGTGGATGAAGCCGATAGGAAGGCTGTAATTAAGGACTTACGCCAAATCTATACTTCCACCACAGAGGAGAGCGCAAAAACAGCACTATCGGCTTTTGAAGTAATATGGGGAAAGAAATACAAGTATATCGTCAAACAATGGACAGAAAACTGGCTTGAACTGATGGCCTTTTTGGATTTTCCATTACCGATGCGCAAAATGATCTATACGACCAATCCTGTGGAAGCACTTCATCGAATCATGCGGAAACTCGTAAAAAGCAAGGCCGCATGGGTATCGGAAACGGCGCTGTTGAAACAGCTCTATTTATCGATAAATAAGAACGAGAAGTCATGGAAAAGGAAGGCTTACGGATGGACAGCGATACAGCGAGAAATCATGGAACAATACCCGGAAAGAATACCACAAAAAAGTTAGTTTACAAGGGACTGGCTTCGTCGGCCTACGGCCTCCTCTGCCAGTCCCTTGTAAACATAAATTAAACCTAGAAACAGTTTAATGAACTATCCCAAAAGCCATCGCACAGGTGTAAGCACATTTGCAAGCCACACAAGCCCTGCAGAGACCAAAGCTTGCAAAAGAGCTTCCACCCAGACAAAATTGAATTAAAAAAAATCTTCTTCACTTCTGAAAATAAAAAATACGCAACCGCACAAGCCAACGACAGACAAAAACAGATGCTATACAGACACCAAATCATTGACAGGACAGCGTTTCAACCACTATGTGGAGAAGCCAGCTTGTAATCGAGTAGACGGCCTCGCCAGATTTCTCTGACGAGGTGCGACTCTCACACCACCGTACGTACGATAGCTTCGCTCGGTACTTTCGCACTGAAGTGCTTCTAAATCGCCAACTTCGAATAGCCGAAAACAGTTGGCGCACGCTGCCACTATCTAAAATGCGAACCTTTTGACAAGACAAGCAACTAAAAAAAAAAAATCTATGAGCCCAAAACTAACTATTAGAAAATTAATGTCAGTATTTGCAATCACGGTAACAATGTTATCATGTACGAAGCCTGTGACCCAAGAACCAACTATCGTAGAAAAGACGGATTTACAAGACTGGAAATCGGAGGTGGAGAGAACCTTACAGCTATATGGCCATAGAAATTGGATCGTAATAGCGGACGCAGCTTACCCACAACAAAGCAATCAGGCAATTAAAACGCTGGTTATTAATGCCGATCAATTAGAAGTAGTTGAATTTGTAACTCAATCAATTGAAAAAGCTAAACATGTAAACGCTACTATTTTTATTGATAAAGAATTGGAATTTGTTCCGGAAAAGGCAGCAGAAGGGATCGAAAACTATAGAGCTGAACTCGATAATCTATTAGAAGGAAAGTCGGTTAAAACTATGTTGCATGAGGAGATCATTCAGAAAATTGATTCATCTGCAAAATTGTTTAATGTGCTCATCCTTAAAACGGATTTGGTAATTCCATATACATCCGTATTTTTTGAGTTAGAATGTGGCTATTGGAATGCGGTTGACGAGGAAAACTTAAGGGCAATTATAGCAGGAAGTGAAAAAAATAAGTAAGTAAAAAAAGATCATGCTTGAAAAATCAGACCAAAAATCTTGCAATCCGAATTCCGGATGTTGTTCACCGAGCGAAGCTTCCTGTGCTATCGAGGGAAGTATTGTAAGAAGAGATTTTTTGAAATTTTTAGGGATTGCATCCGGTGGTGTTTTACTCGGATTTCCTGCTTTTGGAATGAAAAACTCGAGCCCCACTTATACCATACCAACAGATAAGGGTCTATCTCCCGAATGGTATAAAAGCTTGTATGAACGGGGTGCAGCAGAAGTATATTCAGGAAAAGAATTGGCTTTTATAGGTATGCCTATTGGCGGTATGTTTACCGGGACAGTTTACATTGGCGGAGATGGCAAACTTTGGTTGTGGGATATTTTCAACGAAGAAAAAGAAGGGATAAGTAGCAGGGAGTACGAAAACTGGCAAGGCAAGAAAAAAATAAAACCAAGAGACGGGGCCAATTTCATATTTCCGGTTTCCCCCGAATATCCTTTTGAGCAAGGCTTTGGAATAAGAGTAAAGCAGGGAAAAAACACCTGGGAAAAATCGCTTGACTTTAAAGGATTTGATGACATTACATTTAAAGGGCAATATCCTGTTGCTGAAATCAGCTACCGAGACAGTGAATTACCGGTAGCCATTGATTTGCAATCCTTCTCTCCGTTTGTTCCGCTCGATGTAGATGCCTCCAGTTATCCCGCTACCATCATGCGGTTTAAGGTTACCAATACAAGTAACAAGAACGTAAGCGTAGAATTGGCAGGCTGGCTGGAAAATGCCGCACTCAACAACTCTAAAAACAGTCCCGAATTAACGCTTATCAATACCATTTCCGAAGTTTCGGGAAATACGATTTTGACTTGCTCTGCACAAACGAATGCTGAGGAGTTGAAACAACAACGCGACTTTGGCAACATGTCCTTGTCTCTTTTGGCGGCTAGTCCTGAAGTGAAAGCTGAAGCAGGAACTCAAGTAACAGGTAGCCTCCTTTTTCCAAATAATAATGAAAGAACCGCCTCATCTCAACATGGTGAACAGTTGTGTGGGGCATTGAGTAAAACAATCAATTTAAAACCTAACGAAACGCAGGAAATCACTTTCATCATCAGCTGGTATTTCCCAAACATCGTACTTCCCAAAAACAAAAAATTAGAAAGAGAAAATAAAGGCCGATCCTACAAAAACCGATTTCAAAACTCTCAGGAAGTAGCCGAAGATATTGCTACCAAATACGAAGATTTATATCGCAAAACGACCTCTTGGAGAAACACCTTTTACGAAGACTCTACTCTGCCTCATTGGTTTTTGAACAGAACATTTGTCAATACTTCAATCCTGGCAACAGAAACCTGCTATTTATTAGAGGATGGTCGTTTTTGGGCGTGGGAAGGTATTGGATGCTGTCCGGGCACTTGCACGCATGTGTGGCATTATGCTCAAGCCATAGGAAGAATATTTCCTGAACTGGAAAGAAACCTGAGAGAGAAAACAGATTTTGATGTCATCGATGACTTATCCGGCGGGATTGATTTCCGAGGTGGAATGGCTAATAAAAATGCAGCCGATGGGCAGGCAGGGATGGTGTTGCGTGCATATCGCGACTATCAAATGTCAACCAATGATGAGTTTCTGAAAAAACATTGGGAAAACATAAAACTCGCCTTACAATACCTGATAAACTTAGATAAAGAAGATGCCCAGGCAAACGGCACCATTTATGGCGAACAGCACAACACACTTGATGCCGAATGGTATGGAAATATACCAGTCATTACCTCTCTCTATTTAGCCGCTCTGGCGGCTTCTATTGCAATGGCAAAAGTGATGAATGATACTTCCGCAGAAGAAGAATACATGGCTATCCTTAAAGAAGGAAAAAAGAATATAGAAAAGCTCTTTAACGGTGAGTACTTCATCCAAAATGAAGATCCAAACAAAAAAGACGCTATCGGTATCGGAAAGGGTTGCTACATCGATCAGGTATTTGGGCAAAGTTGGGCCTATCAGGTTGGTCTGGGTCAAGTATACAATAAAGAAATGATCGACAGTTCACTGGAATCGCTCTGGAAATACAATTTCGTTCCTGATGTTGGACCTTTACGAGCCAGTTTGTCTCCGGCAATAAATGGAAGACCTTACGCTCTTTCTGGAGATGCAGGCATGGTTATGTGTACATGGCCCCTTGCCGGCAAGCGCGACGACTGGGAAAAACATTGGCAATTTGGGTATTTCAATGAGTGTATGACGGGGTTTGAACACCAAGTTGCCGGCCATATGATTTGGGAAGACAAATTGGATTATGGTCTCACCCTTATCAAAGCAATTCACGAAAGGTATGGAGCCGAAAAGAGAAACCCATACAATGAGATAGAATGCAGTGACCATTACGCTCGTGCTATGGCTAGTTACGGGGCTTTTGTTGCTGCTTGCGGTTATACCTACAATGGACCCAAGGGACAACTTGGTTTTGCTCCGAAAATGAATCCTGAAAATTTCAAAGCCGCCTTTATCAGTGCTGAAGGTTGGGGAAGCATCTATCAAACGAGAACAATAACGTCCCAAACTAATACACTGAAAATGGTCCAGGGGAAGCTGAAAATGCAAGAACTAGAATTGGCGTTGCCTGAAGGAAAATCAGCAACCTCTATCCTTCTTACTTTAAACAATAAATCAGTAGATGCGACAGTGAAAAAAGTGGGGGATAAAACCATTGCTATTTTCGAAAATGTTGTTCTTACGGAAAAAGATATGATTTCTGCTGTCCTAAATTTCTAGCGTTGCATCTCTACCGGTAAATTAGTAAAATCAAGGGTTGAAGAGGGCTTCAACCTTCTTCTAAATTGAAAGATTTCCATCCGAAATCCGCTACTATTCTTAACTAACTGTTGAATCCATAAAATTGACAAAAACGATAAACCCTAAAAACAGATATTGAGAATGAGATCTAAACCTGCTTACTACAGGTTCTCTATTTTTGCGTTGACTTTTATTTCTTATCAATTAGTACAAGACAACATCAGACCCAATTACCAGGGCGACAATTTAATTATTAAGTATTTATTGGGAATTGCACCAAATTTTTTCCAAGTATTGGAATTCCAGCCTTGTTTGTCATTTTAATCCCGGAGCTCGCTAAAAAAAACAAAACTACTACCTGGTTGAATGATAAAAGGCACATAACCGCCAACGCCGTTTCGCTGATCGGGCTGTTATCGTGGGAATTTTTGCAAGTGACGACTACAAGGGGAAATTTTGATTGGAACGATGTTCTTTGGACTATAAATGGGGCTTTGATTTTTCAATTAATATGGACTAACACCCCAGTCAGGCACAAGGAAGAAATTGAAAAAATAAAGTAAAAAAAAGGCAGGCACTTTGATGTGTTTGGCAATAAGGGGAAGTACTAAAAATTCGCCAATTTCGGATCCGCGCAAAGGTTGGGCAGCAGCAAATATCCGCTGCTTCTGAAAGCCGAAAATCGGTAAAGGCAATGTTAAACGATGCATTCCCAAAAAATGACAGCAAATAAACAGACTTTAAAGACCTGTATAAACGGACATCAATTTTTTAAAAGTTCTGTTTGTCCCACGTGCCCTATATGCGAAGAAGAAAGAAAACCTAAGGATAATTTTTTATCACTACTCGGAGCACCAGCCAGACGAGCATTAGAAAAAGACGGAATTACCACCTTGGAGAAACTATCCACATACAGCGAAAAGGAAATTTTGACTTTACACGGAATGGGGAAAAGCACCCTACCGAAATTGAATGATGCATCAACAAAAGCAGGACTTTCACTGATCAAAAATAAATTAAACTTACGATCAAAAAATGGAGATAACACCTGCACATAATGAGCGCATGGCAAAAATGACCTTTGCTACAGTGTATCCGCTTTATGTTACAAAAGTTGAAAGAAAAGGAAGAACAAAAGAAGAGTTGCATCAGATCATTGAGTGGCTGACAGGTTTTGACGAAAAATCAATTCAAGTACTCATTGACGAGAAAGCTACTTTTGAAACATTTTTTAATAAAGCAAATTTGAACACAAATGCTGACCTGATTAAAGGAGTAATTTGTGGGTATCGGATAGAAGAAATCGAAAATCCTCTGACAAAAAAAGTGAGGTATCTTGACAAGTTGGTGGACGAACTAGCGAATGGAAAAAAGATGGAGAAAATTTTAAGAACACAATAAATGCGAATGGCGCAAACCGCCAAAAAGAAACTCGTTTAATTGATAAAGGAAGACAAATAGAAGCAGAAAAAGATCGAAGCCTCTCCACTGAGCCAACTCTCTGCTTGTTGAAATTGTCTTTGACAGAATTTTTTTAGAACCCCCAAATCAACTATCCTGACTATTTTTAAGATCCAATCCCGGAAAGCCAACTTTTCAAGGTTAGGAGATCAATCTCTAAAATGAAATCGATCATCCTGAAAATTGCACTAGCAACAGGCAAACCAAGAATCTGATTTTGACCCTGCCATTCCAGCATTTTTTCTACCTTTGCGACTTCCAAAGATTTCATCCAAATCCATTCCCAAATGGCAATCAAAAAAATAGAATCTGCCCTGATCTCTGTCTATTACAAAGACAATCTTGAACCTATCATCGCTCTGCTGAAAAAGCACGGGGTAAAAATCTACTCTACCGGTGGTACTCAGCAGTTTATCGAGGAGCAAGGCGCAGCAGTAATCCCTGTGGAAGAACTTACAGGCTACCCTTCCATCTTTGGAGGAAGAGTAAAAACCCTTCACCCAGCTGTTTTCGGTGGCATTCTTTACAGAAGAGAAAATGGCCAGGATCTGGCTCAGGCTGCAGAATTTAACATTCCGGCGATTGATTTGGTAATCGTGGATTTGTATCCGTTTGAGGAAACAGTTGCTTCCGGAGCTGGAGAAGCTGAGGTGATCGAGAAAATCGATATCGGAGGAATTTCCCTCATCCGTGCTGCCGCAAAGAATTTTAAAGACGTGACCATTATCGCTTCGAAAGCCCAATACGCCGAATTGGAAGCCAAACTTGCTGAGCAAGACGGCGGAACCACCCTCGCTGACAGACATTATTTCGCAGCGCAGGCTTTCCAGGTTTCTTCCAATTACGACACTCATATTTTTAATTACTTCAACCAAACTGAGAATATCCCGGCGCTGAAGGTTTCTGAAACCAAAGAAAAAGCACTCAGATACGGGGAAAACCCACATCAGTCGGCTCATTTCTATGGCAACATGGAAGACCTTTTCGACCAATTAAACGGCAAAGAATTATCCTACAACAACCTCGTGGACGTAGATGCAGCCGTTGCGCTGATCGCTGAATTCCCGGGACAAACTGCCTTTGCAATCCTGAAGCATACCAATGCGTGCGGCGTTGCGGTAGCACCCACAGTGAAAGAGGCGTATCTGAAATCTTTCGAAGCAGATACTACTTCCGCTTTTGGAGGTGTATTGGTGACGAATCAGACGGTAGACTTGTCAGCAGCTCAGGAAATGCAAAGCCTTTTCTTCGAAGTATTGATCGCACCTGAGTTTACAGAAGATGCTTTGGCACTTTTGAAAACCAAGAAAAACAGAATCCTGCTTCGCCAGAAAATGCAGCTTTCAGGCACCAAGCAAATCAAAACCTTGCTCAACGGAATCATCGAGCAGGACAAGGATCTGGCAACTGAGACTAAAGCGGATTTCAAAGTGGCTACGAAAAAAGCTCCGACAGAAGCGGAATTGGATTCACTGGTTTTCGCCGCTAAAATCTGCAAACACACCAAGTCTAATACTATTATTCTGAGCAATGATTCGCAGCTTTTCTCAAGCGGTGTGGGTCAGACTTCCCGAGTTGATGCGTTGAGACAGGCAATTGAAAAAGCGAAGGCTTTCGGGTTTGATCTGAAAGGCGCAGTAATGGCTTCAGATGCTTTCTTCCCATTCCCGGATTGTGTCGAAATCGCAGACGAGGCAGGAATCACAGCAGTGGTGCAGCCGGGTGGATCGATCAAAGATCAGGACAGCATCGACTACTGCGACGCTCACGGCATGGCGATGGTGATGACGGGAGTGAGGCATTTTAAGCATTAAAAACAAAAAAAATTTCAGTTAAAATCAGGACGTGACAATTATCTCTTGTGTCTTGAATCTTAAATAATATCTTCCAACTGCCCCAAACCCTGCCGGATAATTTCCACATCATCAGCGGTGCAATCCAGAATAGTCGAGGCGACATTTTGCCCGTAACCTCCATCAATTACCAAATCAACCAAATGTTGGTATTTTTCAAAAATCAATTCAGGATCGGTGCTGTATTCTACCACATCGTCCTCATCCCGAATCGATGTTGTCAAAATAGGATGGCCTAATTCCTCCACCAAAAGCCTGGGAATGGTATGAGCGGGAACCCGGATTCCAATCGTTTTCTTATTGCTGTGTAAAATCTTCGGCACTACATTACTTGCTTCCAAAATGAAGGTGAAAGGACCCGGGAGGCCCTTTTTCATCATTTTGAAAACCGGTTTAGTGATCACCCTTGTGTACTGAGCAATGTTTCCCAAGTCAGCGCAAATGATTGAAAAATTATGCTTCTTAGGGTTTATTCCCTTGATTTTGCAAATCTTTTCAACCGCTCGCTGATTTGTGATATCGCAACCCATCCCGTAAACTGTATCTGTCGGATAGATGACTATTCCGCCATTTCTCAGGATATCTACAGCTTGCTTAACCTTTTTCGGATCAGGGTTTTCTTCATAAAGACGTATAAATTCAGCTGGCATTTTTTTGAGTTTGAGTATCCTTCACTATTAATTTCTGTACAGGGTTCCAAAATCTATCCAATTCCTGCACGATGGGCAAATCTGCCGAAGCCCAATTGACTGAAAACAACTCCTCTTTAGTCAGCCATCGAACTTCTTCATGCTCCAAAAGCTGAATCAATCCTGATTCCCATGTACAAAGGAATGGCAATAATCTAATTGCCTTGTCAGGAGAATAAAAAAATTCACATGGACTCATGGCAATTACAATTCTGATCAAAATGTTCAATTCCTCCTGGATTTCACGTAAAAGACAATCTTCGGACAATTCACCTTGTTCGACTTTCCCTCCGGGAAACTCCCAAAGCCCGGGCAGACTCATCGCAGCAGATCGCTTTGCACATAAAATTTTCCCTCCAAAAGAAATAACCGCACAGGTCACCGGAATTAATTTCATGGCACAATGTACCAAGTACCTCTAACAAAGTATATGGCATGAATTAAGAAAGGGAGAACCCAATCGTTCAAACCACAAACTCAGACTTGGGTTTTTTCCCTATTTTTGACCCCGTATGCTAAGCGAAAAAAGAAAAAAACAATTTATGGTCGTAATGATCGGCACTTCGGTCCTGATGATCACACTCACTTTCTATTTCTATCAGGTGTTTTTCAGCCCCAACACTCTGATTGATTTGGAGACTAATTATATGCTCAAAATCAAAAGCAATGATACCTATAAGAATGTTGCTGATGAGCTTTTTGAAAAGGCTGTGATTAACGACGCCCTCAGCTTTGGATTTGTGGCTAAACTCTTGGGCTATCAGGAAGCTGTAAAACCTGGATTGTATACCGTCACACCCCGAATGAGCAACCTGGATTTGGTCAGAATGCTCAGATCCGGAAGGCAAACGCCCGTTCGGATTACTTTCAACAACGTCCGGACAAAAGAGGATTTGGCTGAGAAAATCACAGCAAACCTGGAAGTTTCAGAAACACAGTTTCTCGAGATGATAAAGGACTCGGTTTACATCCGGAAGTTTGACTTCGATGAAGAAACCATCATGAGTATGTTTATCCCAAACACTTATGAGGTGTGGTGGAATATCGCCCCGGATGCGCTTTTTGATCGAATGTATAAGGAATATCAATCCTTCTGGACTGAAGAGAGAAAAGCCAAAGCAGCTAAGATTGGTCTCAACCCTAAAAAAGTCAGCGCACTTGCTTCCATTGTACAGGCTGAATCTCAAAAATCGGACGAGCGACCAAGAATAGCAGGAGTCTATCTCAATCGCCTTCGAATCGGGATGCCACTTCAAGCTGACCCTACGCTTGTTTTTGCGGCAGGAGACTTCAGCATTAAGCGACTTACAGGAGTGCATATGGCAATCGACAGTCCCTACAACACCTACAAATATGCCGGTCTTCCTCCCGGCCCGATCAATCTACCAGATATCAATTCTCTGGAGTCAGTGCTCAATTCAGAAAATCACAAATTCATGTATTTCTGTGCCAGGGAAGATTTTTCTGGCTATCATGCCTTCGCAGAAAATTACAATGATCACATGGCAAATGCCCGTCGATATCAGCGTGCACTAAATGCTGCCAAAATCTTCTGATCATGTACACTGCCGAAACTCAGATTCGCGTCCGCTATGCCGAAACCGATCAGATGAGCTATGTCTACTATGGCAACTATGCGATGTATTTTGAGGTGGCGCGAGTGGAAGCGATGCGGAGTGTCAACTTTTCTTACAAGCAAATGGAGGAAGAGGGCGTGATGATGCCTGTGCTGGAAAGCTATTTCAAATACCATAAGCCCGGGAAGTACGATGAACTCCTGACCATCAAAACTAAAATTCCTGTTATGCCGGGGGTGCGTATCCGGTTCGAATACGAGGTCTATAACGAACAATCAGACTTGATCACTGAAGGCTGGTCCACCTTGGCTTTTCTCAAAAAAGACACGCATCAACCGACCAGACCACCACAGAATTTGTTAGCTTTATTGAAACCATTTTTTTAATCAAATAAGTCAAAGTGGTAAAAAAGAGAGTTAAATTCTTAATGGATTTGCTGAAGGTGCAAGCTAAACGGCTTCAAAAATTCCACTTCGGAGACCCGGACAAAAACCTGTATGAGGTTGGGAAGCTTTTTATTTACCAGTTACAAAAAGACGACATCAGCGAGCGGGCCGGTTCGATGGCTTTCAGTTTCACTCTTGCCCTATTCCCGCTTCTGCTTTTTGTTCTGAATATGATTCCCTATCTGCAAGACCTATTCCCCTTGGTGACTACAGATAATATTCTGCTGTTTGTTCAGGAGATCCTGCCGGGAGAAATCTATTCCCAACTTGAAAACACCATTCTCGACATTATTTCCAAGCCGAGGCAAAGCTTGCTGTCCATCGGTTTTTTCTTTGCCCTTTTTTCATCTTCACAAGGGGTGATTTCGATGATGGACTCATTCAACTCGGTTTATCAAACAAGAGATGACCGGGGTTTTATGAAAGGAAGATTGATTTCCGTAGCGATCTTATTTGTGCTAGTCGTAGCGATTTGCGTGGCAAGCAGCATTATGATTTTTGGAAATATTTTGATCGTGGGCTTGGAAAATCTTCAGCTTTTCAACTCAAACTTTATGATTTTTTTATTTACGACTCTTAAGTTTCTGGTTCTTTTGGGCGTATTTTATTTCACAACTGCATTTATTTTTCGTTTTGCTCCGGCGGTTCATGACAGATGGCATTTCTTTTCCATTGGTTCCCAAGTTGCCGGATTGCTGATCACGTTCGCATTTTACGGATTCAGTTACTACCTCAATAATTTCGCCAGCTACAATAAGTTGTATGGATCTATCGGCACCCTGATCGGCTTGATGCTTTGGCTTTGGGTCACTTCTTTGATCATCCTGATATCTTTTGAAGTCAATGTCACTTTAGACTTGTTGGATGTGCGAAAGAAAGGTGAGCCTGTCGAAAAATTAAAGACTTCGAGATTAATCAATCCCGAGCCAAAGAGCTGAAAATGAAAAGAAAGTCTCTAAAACATACTTTCTTTAAGCTATTCACTAGCTGTATATTAGATTGATTTTACAACCTTCCATCCCAAATCACTCAATTTTATGAACCGTTTCAAATTTCCGCTGACCTTTTTAATGGGTCTTTTTTTGATTTTCGGATGCAACGCACCGGAAGAAAAACTAATCCCTGATTCTGAGATCAATGCATGGTTTGATGCAGAGTATGAAGAACTTCTTCAAATGAGTCCCTTGCAACTGACCACACAGGGAAGAAAAGATCGGTATAGTGAAATCGATGATATGAGCGAGTCAGCAGAGGATAAGCGTCTGGCCTGGATGGAAGCAAGTGTCAAAGAAATGAAGGAGAATTTTGACTCAAGTGCCCTGAGTCCCGAGGCAAAAATTTCCTTTGACCTTTGGGAATATCAATACGAGATGGAAAAAAGAGACGTGGAATTCAGAAGAAAGAACTACGTTTTCAATCAAATGGGAGGAATTCATACGATGATCCCCAACATGCTGATCAACTTCCATAAAGTAGATGAGCCGGCTGATATGACTGCTCTTGTCTCCCGAATCAATGAATCGGGCAGAGCAATCCGCCAACTTCTGGAAAGAGCAAAATTGCAGACACAAGCGGGAATTCGCCCTCCAAAGTTTGCCTATGAATATGTAATCAAGCAGTCTAACTCCCTGATTCAGGGACAACCATTTTCCGAAGGAAAGGAAAGTGCTCCGCTTTGGACCGATGCTCTCGGCAAGATTGAAAAATTGGAAAAAGACGGGAAAATCACTGCGGAGCAAGCAGAGGAATTCAGAGGAAATGCCAAAGAATCCCTTCTTACCAACTTCAAACCTGCGTATGAAGAACTGATCGCCTGGCTGGAATCTGAGTTGCCCAATCTGGAAGAAAAACCTACCGGAGTAAGCCGACATGAAAATGGAGCAGCCTTCTATGCACACAAGCTTAAAACCTCCACCACCACAGACTTGAGTGCGGAAGAAATTCACGAGATCGGATTGAATGAAGTCAAAAGAATTCAACAGGAAATGCTTGCAATCAAAGATCAGGTTGGATTTGAGGGAGATTTGCAGGCATTTTTCAAATATGTCAACAGTGATCCTCAATTCTTTTTTCCAAATACTGACGAAGGAAGACAAGCCTATCTGGATGAATCGACAAAGTATCTGGACAATATAAAAACAAAGTTGCCTGACTATTTCGGGCTTTTGCCAAAAGCTGATTTAGTCGTAAAACGAGTGGAAGCTTTTCGAGAGCAAGACGGTGCACCCCAGCATTACAATCAGGGAACACCTGATGGCTCACGTCCGGGCACCTATTATGTTCACCTTTCGGACATAAATGCAATGCCCAAAACTACTATGGAAGGAGTTGCTTACCATGAAGGAAATCCTGGTCATCATATGCAGGTTTCGATTGCCCAGGAATTAGAATCTGTTCCAAAGTTCAGAACTCAATTGGGATTCAATGCCTATTCGGAGGGCTGGGCATTGTATTCAGAGATTTTGGCAAAGGAAATGGGTGGGTATCAAAATCCCTATTACGATTTTGGTCGATTGGTGAACGAAATCTGGAGAGCCATTCGATTGGTAGTAGACACCGGAATCCATGCCAAAGGCTGGACAGAGGCCGATGCGATTAAGTATTTTTCAGAAAACTCTTCCATTGCCCCCGGAGCCATTCAAGCAGAAGTGCGACGATATATGGTCATCCCGGGACAAGCCACAGG
>VFKK01000147.1 GCA_009885605.1 Cyclobacteriaceae bacterium
GCAAAGCTGAGGTTATCGACATTTTTAATTCTAAGATTCATGAGTATGGGCTAAAAGATTTTAGTTGATTCTTCGTCAAAAATAAGTCCCGAATTTATCAAAGATTCCATCAATAACCGACGGATTCAAATGATCAATTTGCCTTATGAATTCTAAGCTGAGATTTCAGTCCTTTGCTGCTGCTCTTTTCAGGCGATCATTAATCGCTCTGCCCAAGCCAGATTCCGGCATCAACTCCGCTAAAATCACTTCAGCATCGCTTTCATCGAGCTGGCGCATGCCTGCAAAAAGATTAGCGGCAGCTTCTTTCAAATCAAATTTCGTGCTAAGGCAAAACCGCCTCTCCACCGGGATTTCTTGGATTACTCTATTAAAACTCAACACAGCAAAATCAACTTTTCTGCTTTGAAAATCCGGGATTAACACGTCAAGATTTCCCAAAATAAATGGTTTTCGCGGAGCGTAGTGGCTTTCGAGCAAGCCGGGTGCCTGAGGATTGGAGGAGCTTTGATCCTTGATTTTCACCTTCCCGACGACCGATTCTATTTCCGCTATTTCCAGTCCGCCAAGTCGGTAAATTATTACTTCCTCCCCTTCCATCCCCACAATGGTACTTTCCAAACCTACTTTGCAGGGGCCACCATCAAGAATATAAGGAATATTTTTACCCAATTGGGCATCGACATGCCCGGCGGTTGTTGGGCTTATGTAGCCAAAAGGATTGGCACTTGGAGCTGCCAAAGGAAAATCCAGCGATGCCAATAACTCCAAAATAAGCTCATGATCGGGAACCCGAACAGCTACTCTATCCAGGCCCGAAGTAACCAAGTCAGGGATGATATTTTTCCGTGTTAAAAGTAATGTAAGCGGACCCGGCCAAAATTTCTCAGCTAATTTTTGAAGTGGTTTTGGAAAATCCTCCGTGTACTTTTCAACCTGCCCGATTCCGGAAATATGAATGATCAGCGGATCGAAACTTGGTCGGTTTTTAGTTTCAAAAATTGCGGCAACAGCGGCAGGATTCAGCGCATTCCCAGCAAGGCCGTAAACCGTCTCTGTAGGAATAGCGACCAATTTCCCTTCTTTCAGAAAATTTGCCGCCATTCTGATGTCCTGACCTGTCTCAGCCATTTTACTTGCAGAAATCGTCGAGCCAGGTTTTGGCTTCGGTATGTCCAAGAGAAAGCGCCATTTTCAAATCCACGCAGCCTTCTTCTTTTTCACCGAGCGCACTCATACGGGTCACGCCAAGCAAATAATAAGCTGCCCCATTTTTCCCATCCAGATTGACTGCATTGGTCAACGACTCCATAGCTCCTGCGGGGTCGTTGTTTCCAATCTGAGCTTTTCCCTTGTTGAAATACACCAAAGCCTGATTTGGATTTACCTGAAGTGCTGCGTCAAAATCCAGTAGAGCATCCTCGTATTCTTCCATTCCCAACAAAGCCAGGCCACGGTTGTAGTAAATATCTGTTTGGGTAGGGTCCAGGCCATTGGCCATATTGTAATCAGAAATAGCTTGCTTGAAATTCTTGAGTTCGAGATTTGAATTGGCCCGATTAAACCAAGGCTTGTAAATCGTCGAGTCACTTTCGATGGCTTGTGTGAAAACCGGAATGGCTTCTTTGTATTTCTCTTGCTGAAAAAGCGCCACACCTTTGGCATTCAAAGCTTGGGAGTTTGCAGGATTTACCTCCAATAGCCGGTCAAAGTATTCAATGGCTTCATTCCAGGATTCAGTGTCCATTTTCTCCATTCCTGCCTTCAGCAGCTCCTCTTCACTCGGGCTGCAACTCAGCAGACCAACAGCCATTACGGCAATCAACCAAAGTTTTTTCACGGGATAAATTTTCGGCAAAGATAGGGAATCAGGCCTTTTAATCAGGCTTTCGGCCTAAGTTTACTCAGAGAATTCGAAGGAATCGGAACAGGCCGCATGGTTTCCATGTCCACCGCAACCATTGTACACTTGCATTTTGCAAAAACATGGGACCCTCCGGCCTTACTTTCACCAACCAAATATTGCTCTAAGTCGAACGAGGAATTCCCCGTTCGGGTGCAATGAACAAGACATTTGATCTCATCTTCCAGGTGGATGGGTTTCATGTAATCGATCTCAATCCTCGCTACCACGGTTCCAATCGACATAATATTCCATTCGCAAACTTCAAATAGATAAACAGCTCGGGAATGTTCAAAATAGCTGAAATACACTCCGTTGTTCACATGAGAGTATCCATCAATATCTGAAAATCGAATTTGGATGGTAGTGAAAAAATCAATCTCGCGCAGAATCTGCGCAGGGTCAATTCGTTGCATTAAAGTAGAATTTCTGATTTACTGGTTTTTTCAAGCATTCGAAGGATCGAAGGATTGTAGCCGATCATATCTGTAACAGAATCGAAAGCGATCCAAGCGAGGGAAATACTTTCTTTGCTCACATGAAGCGGCTCGTTGATTTCTGCTTCGAAAAGGAATCTCACATCATAGTGAAAGTGCTCTGGCACATGCGGACGTGCTGGAATGATGTGCTTATCCAGATCAAAAATCGTCGAATCTACCAGAGTGAGACTTTTTAATCCGCTCTCTTCCGTAGCTTCCTGCATTGCTGCTTCCAAAAGGTTTTCATTTCCATCCGCGTGCCCTCCGAGCTGCAACCATCTTCCAAGTTTGCGATGCAATGTAAGTAGCGTATGAGTTCTCTCTTTATTGACTACCCAAGCTGAAGCTGTGAAATGCCCTTCCAATCTCTCCCGCTTGTAAGCCAAGGGGTCTTCTGTAAGTTCTTCAAAGTCTTTCACAAAACTCACCTCATCTTCGTAAGGAGTGCGGTATTTGTTCAGTTGCCCTCTAAATAGAATTCTGTCCATCGGTATTAGCATCAAATAATCGATCCAGCATGTGGTCGAAGGGTTTCGGATCCTGATACAATCTGTCTGAGTAGAAAGTTGCCAGGAATTTTAGGTAGTTGGGCTGATTATTTACGCTTACTTTTTCAATCGCAATATTTCCATATAACTGGGAGATTTGCTCTCCGTCAACAGGTATTTGCAAGGGTGGTTTGAAATAAAATTTCTCCGTCACTTTCACTTGGTCGTTCACTTCTTCCATTTTCCTGTCCAAGCTGACCTGCTGATATCCCAAAGCTAGAACTCGCTGCGCAAAAGCCAAGAAAACCTGTGAAAATGTTTGAGGAGTAAAAGGATCTTCAAACGTAATCGCGAAGCCTTTGGCGTATCGGGAATCGAAGATATGAACCTGTGGATGGTCATTGATCTGCGCTCTCTTGAAATGATAATTTTTATATAATTTCGCTAAAAGCATCTGACCTTCTTCCCCTTTTATCCAGACTTCAGCCTCCTGGATTTCAGAATCTTTCAGCACATAGTTTTCCTTCAGGTTCATCGGGGATTTACCCGAGTCCTTGAAGACTTTATTGAAAAGATCCTCCAGAAAATTACCCATGGGGATTGATCGCTAGTTTACCGTCTTGCAGGAGTGTGATCAGACCATGATCCTGTAATTGACGAATGAAATTTAGGTTTTTCTCAGAAGCCGGAAGCCTGAGACTGTCTAGCAATTGATGCTCTGTTAACTCGCCGCCTCGCTTTAAAGTTTCGAGAACTCTGGTTTGAAACCTAATCTCGGTTCCTTCCGGGTCTTTCGATTTCCTGTCTTCCTGACACCAATCGCAAATTCCGCAGGTTTCATCGGACTTTTCTCCAAAATATTCCTGGATGTATTGTGTTCTGCAAATGCTCTTTTGACGGGCATACTCCACCATTTTGACTGCTTTGTGCAAAGTCAGTTCACGACGAAGCTCAATCCGGTTCAGGTTCAGCGGTAGCTTTCCAGCATCGTATCTTGGAGTCAAAAATGTCAGCTGAGGTTTGTCTTTTCGCTGATCATACTCCATCACCTCCATCTGTACCAATTGCTGCAAACCCTTGATAAGGTCCGATTCTTTGATTTCGAGAGATTTGGCGAGTTTGCTTTCCTGGATTTTGATGTATTCAGAGAAAATATTACCTCCGTAAGTTCTCAATAGCATTTTGATGATCGGATCCAGCTTTGCATGAGCAATCTGAATCTCGTATAACCTTCCGGGATCAACGCGAAAATGAACTTTCGAAGGAGAATAATAGCTTTCGCTCAATCCAATTAATCCTTCTTCTTCCAAAACTTTGAGCGCATAGAAAGTCTCCAAAACCCCCAAATTATACGAATTCGCAAATTCATTCCATTCAAAATCAAAGCTGCTGAGCATGTTGCTACCCACAGCGATCCGGTAAAAATTGGCAAGACACTGATAAACCCTCTTCAGGAAATCTGTAGGTGGATACATCAATACAGACCGGGTCAGAACCAGTTCAAAATCTTCCTCATTGACCATCAAAACCCCGTATGCTTTTTTGCCATCCCTTCCAGCTCGACCGGCTTCCTGATAATAGTTTTCCAAATTTTCGGGAAGGTCACTGTGGATCACGACCCGCACGTCTGGCTTATCTATCCCCATTCCGAAGGCATTTGTACTGACCATCACCCGGATTTTATTTCCTTTCCAGTCTTCCTGTCGCTTTGCCCGATCCTCCATACTTAATCCTGCATGGTAAGCAGACGCCGTAATTCCCATTTGGGTTAGCGCCCTCGCTATTTGATGAGTAGCGTGTCGGTTCCTGACATACCAGATCGCCGAACCTGAAACCCGATTCAGGATTTCTGTCCCTTTTTCAATTTTATTTTCAACTATTCTGACGCTGTAGCTCAGATTGACCCTTGCAAAACTCTGACGAAACTCCTTGGGAGCTTTCATCTCGAGCTTTTCCAGAATATCCGCACAAACCTCCGGCGTCGCGGAAGCAGTGAGCGCCAATACGGCTACTTTCGGATGATATTGGCGGATTTCCGCGATCTCCAAATATGGCGGCCTGAAATCGTAACCCCATTGGGAAATGCAATGCGCTTCGTCAACCGCGATGAGATTTACATTCATCTGGCGAAACCTCTCGATAAAAAGTTCGGCTTTCAGCCGCTCGGGAGAAACATAGAGAAACTTGTAATTCCCATAGATGCAATTGTCCAAGGTGCGGTCAATCTCACGATAACTCATGCCGGAATAAATCGCCGCAGCCAGGATTCCCTTGCTTTTCAGGGCATCCACCTGATCCTTCATCAGTGCAATCAGTGGACTAACGACCAGGCAAATTCCTTCGTTGACCAAAGCCGGGATCTGAAAACAAAGAGATTTTCCGCCTCCTGTCGGCAAAAGCGCAAGCGTATCCTTGCCATCGAGCACTGCATCGATGACTTGTTTTTGGACAGGACGAAAGTCCTCATGACCAAAAACTTCTTTTAGAATATCCTGAGTCCGATTCTGCACTTACCAGTTTGGTTCTGTTTTATTGAGAAAGGAAGAAATTCCTTTTATACAATCTTCATGTGATCGGGCCGCGGCATTTATTTCCGCGGCCATTTTCAGGGCTTTTTCTCTGGATTCCTGGGACAATGCGCGGATGAGTTTTTTGGTTTGACCCATCGAGTATCCCGAGTTCTGGCGAATTAGTTTTTTGGCAAATCCGATGACTTCTTTTTCCAACGAATCATCGCCAACCACTTCTGTGATCAATCCCAGTTCCGAAGCTTTTGCAGCAGTGATCAAACCTCCGGAAAGTAATAATTCCTGAGTCTTGGCACCTCCGATTTGCTCGTGCAAAAACACAGAAACGAGAGCCGGCACAAAACCAATCCTCACTTCTGTATAGCCAAAAAGTGCTTCCGGAACAGAGAAACCAAAATCACAGACCGTCACCAATCCGCTTCCTCCCGCCAAAGCATGCCCTTGAATCTGAGCTATTACTACTTTGGGAAGGGTATAGATTAATGAAAACAGGTCTTTCAGTCGATTACTATCTTCCAGATTTTCTTCGAACGTAAATGCCTGCATTTCCTGCAGGTAACTCAAATCTGCACCGGCACAAAAGGCATTTCCATTTGCGCGAAGGATAATTACTTTGACATCGTCACGATTACCCATTTCCACAAAAGCCTCTTTCAGTCCTAAAATCAAATCGGGACTCAGGGCATTTCTCTTTTCGGGTCTGTTGAGCGTGATGTAGCCAATTCGATTGGCCACTTTTGTCAAAACTGGTTTACTCATGCATTTATTTTTTGATTGTGATCAAGTTAGGTTCAGAAAAAGGCAATCCCAAAGAGGGACTCAGAAAAGTATTCGAAAAGCTTTTTCTCCAAGCTTCAAAGAATCGGAATGAACGAGGTTTTCCCATCGATCACCTTCCCATATCTGAACAGTTTCTGGGATTTCGTTTGAAAAATAGAGCTGATTTCGGTCCGAAGAAAACCCAATTGAGCGGAATGGGAAAGCGAGCTTTGTATCCTCTCCAATTCCTGAGGAAAATTCTCCTGGGAATTGAGGCCATTGATTTGCAATTCGATTTGGATCAACAACAAAACTTATTTCTTCTGAATCCAAACCCTGGTTCCAGGAATACAACTTTCCATTTGAAGAGAAATCAAACATGTTTCCTTTTTTTCCCTGATAAATAATCAGCTCATTTTCAGGCTTTGAAAGCTCATTTCGAAGGGAGGAAACAGACCAAAAGAAGATCAGAAAAAAAATAGTCCAAGCGAGATTTCTCTTCTGCCCGAATTCCCAGTTTGACCAAATCAGAATCAGAACCCATATCAATATCATCCCCGGAAAACCAATGGTAAGGCGATCAAGTGTACCGAATGGAAACAAATGTATAAGTAATGTTCCCTGATTCTGAAGCCAAACTAACCAACTTAATGTCCACCCCAACACTTCACCGAGAATCGGGATCCACCCCACAATCATCAAAGGAACACCCACCTGCATAGTCAGGAATGAAATGGGAATCACAAAAAGATTTGCAATTAGAAAGTAGGTTGGGAAAACATGGAAGTAATAAACTGACAGCGGAAAAGTCACCAATTGGGCAGCGATACTTACCGTAGTCATTTGCCAGAAGTACTCGCCCACTTTGGACGATGGCAACCACCAATTAAGAATCATAGGCTGGATCAAAACGATTCCGGCTACTGCCAAATAGGAAAGCTGAAATCCCACGTCAAAGATTACATCTGGATTTACGGTGATCAGAAGCATCGCTGAAAAAGCTAATACATTGTAGATGGAGGGCTTTCGCTCACGCATTTGCCCAAGGGTAATCAGAGAAAACATCGTGGCTGCCCGCAGTACGGAAGGGGACAAGCCTGTGAGAAATGCATACAACCAGATGATCCCTATCACTCCAACAAGATAAAATTTGGTTTGATGTTTTTTCAGGCGAATTATTTTCATCAAAAACAAAAAAATGGCGTAGATAATACCTACATGCAATCCCGAAACGGCTAAAATATGCATCACACCTGTTTCTGAATATGCTTCCCGTATTGCCGGATCCAGGTTTTGCTTTTGGCCCAGAAGTAATGCCAATGCCACCTGACGTGATTCCGGATCAGGGATTTTAGCCTCCAGCATCAAAACCATTTTTTGTCGGAGGTGATCCAGGAAATACCGGAAATCCGAGCTTTGGGCTGATTCAATAACATTGACTTCTTTTCCTATAAACTGTCTGTGAAAAATGCCTTTTCTGGCAAGAAAGTCTCTGTAATCAAACTCATTCGGGTTTTTTGGTCCCGGAATTACTTCAGGCGCTTTGTGGACTAATAAGATTTGACCGGGTAAAAGAGGAGTTCCGATTTGATGGTAAACCAATACTTTTCCCGACGCATCCGACCAGCCTGCGGAAGTTTTTACAGATTTCAATTCAAGCAAATTCTCGAATGAATTAGGCTTTTGAAGATCGTATTGGACCACTTCAGCAAGGTATTGGTCAGCAGTTTCAACTTTCTCCAATCCTTCCGGAATGCTTTCCTTTTTCACTTGAATCACCAGTGCCCCAAAAAGAACTAACAACGCGTACGCAAGGGCACTTGGCCGAAGAATAGTTTTGATTTTTTCTTGCCTCGAAATCAGAAAGAAATACCCAAACCACAGGATGAGAATTGAGACAAGAAGAAGCCAAAGTCCGGGGGAATATTGGGATTTGCCCAAATATATCCCCCCTAGCAGGAATGGCAAATACCGTAAAAATGGAAAGTCAGCAAATCTCATGTGTAAAAAATTAAAGATTTAAGATAAGCTTTTTTGACAAAAAAAAGAGCCCTTTACGGGCTCTTAGTATTTTACAGATAGTTGATTATCAAAATCTATATCCTAAACTGAATCCTGCATTTGGCTCAATTCTGGTGAATTTGTTTGCCACTTCATCACTGAAACCACGGGCTATACTGGCATAAGGTCCAAAAGCAAAGTTTTCGGTCACTTCCCACTTATACCCTAACCCTGCTCCAAAAATAAAAGCTGTCATGTCTGTGGTGGTGATATCACCGTCATTGTTTTCCTCAAAGTCACCAAAACGAATCTTTGCAAAAGGAAAAAGATAGAATCTGCCACTTTCTCCATTTCCAAAATAGAAATTCATTCCGGTCTGGATTGAATTGGTTTTGTACTCCTTTCCTTTTGCTTCAGAATTGTATCCAAAACGATCGTTAATATGCACTTGAAAGTCGAGAGAGTGAGTTTCGCTAAGATATCTCTCATAGCCAACCTCGACCGAACCCAAAACAATCAGGTTTAAGAAATTGACCTTTATTTCATTTGAGAAATCCCTGCTTAAGAGTGAACTACTCGATAGAACCTGCTGGGCCTGACTGAAAGATAGAATTCCCACTAAAAGAGCGAGGGTAAAAAACGTTTTTTTCATTATACGATATGTTGGTTGCCACATAAACTACAATGGTCAAGCCAATTTCATTTTATAATGAAGAATTTTACACTCTTCGAATATATCTCCCTCTTTTTCAAACCCGAATTTTGAATACAAAGGCACTGCAGTCAGTTGGGAATGAAGATATTTGAGTTTGCCGATTGCATTGGGGTTAGTAGAAATATCATTCAAAACTTCTGCTACAAGCGCTTGGCCAATACCTTTTCCCCGGGCTTCTTTCAAAACGGCGAATCGTTCGAGTTTTACTCCATTTTGGGTAAATCTCCATCTTGCCGTTCCAACAGGGTCTCCGTCCAGCTTTGCCAAAAAATGAGTCGAAGTTTCTTCAAACTCGTCGTATTCCGCAGCCGGATCCACTTCCTGCTCGATGACAAATACTTCTTCCCTTATTTTAAAAGCTGATTTTAGCTCCTCCTCTTTGGTGGTTTTATTTACCTGAAGGCTCATTTCTGTGCTGTTCTTTATCTACTTGATCTTTTTCGTATGCTTCGATAATGGCTTTCACCAATTTATGTCGAATCACATCCTTGCCGCTCAGGCTCACGACGCCGATTCCTTTGACATCCTTCAGGATTTTCAAAGCTTCTGACAAACCTGACTTTTGGCGAATCGGCAAATCGACCTGAGTTTGATCTCCCGTGATGATCACTTTTGAATTGGGTCCCATTCGTGTCAGGAACATTTTGATCTGCTCCTGAGTCGTATTCTGAGCTTCGTCCAGCAAGACAAAAGCATCATGAAGAGTCCTTCCTCTCATGTAAGCCAAAGGTGCTATTTCAATTACTCTCGTTTCCTGATAGTATTTCAGCTTTTCCGGCGGCACCATATCTTGCAAGGCATCGTATATCGGTCTCAAATAAGGATCGAGTTTCTCCTGAAGATCTCCCGGCAAGAAGCCGAGATTTTCTCCTGCTTCCACAGCCGGCCTTGTAATGATGATTCTTTTTACTTCTCTGTTTTTCAATGCTCGCACCGCCAA
>VFKK01000287.1 GCA_009885605.1 Cyclobacteriaceae bacterium
GGAAATCCTTCTTTTCATTTATGGCAATTGGTTTGGAACTACCCAAACACAAACATGAACATGATATGAAAAAATTATTAATCATTACAGGAATTTTGGGGGCCGGATTGATGGTCTCGTGTGTATCTAAAAAGAAGTACACAGAATTGGAAAGCAATCTTTTCAAAACACAGACTCAACTCGCTACTACGAGTCAGGAAAAAGCAGAATTGGAAGAGAAAATGACGATTATCGAAGGAAGGGTAGCGGAATACAACAATCGAATCAATTCACTGAGAAGCATGAATGACGAACTTACCACTACCAACGACGGTATGCTAAGTTTAGAAGGCGCTACGGTGATGTCAAAGAATTCTAAAGTAAAAATGAATGAAACTCTGGCCAAAGTAGATCAGGCAAAACTCGCCGGAGCTAAGACTTTGGAAGATTCAGTAAACCTTGCTGTTGAATACAACATCAAAAAGAACATTACCGATAACACTGGCGGCGAGGAAGATGATATTCAGATTGATATCAACAAAACTGTTGTAATGATCTCTATTTCAGACAAACTTTTATTTACTACCGGTAGCTACAAAATCAACTCAAAAGCAGATCCTTTGCTTAAGAAATTGGCCGAAGTAATAAACGCTGAGCCAAGTCTTCAAGTGATGATCGAAGGTCATACTGATCCAAGATCTATCTCAACAGGTGTAATTCAAGACAACTGGGATCTTTCGGTGAAAAGAGCTACATCAATCGTTCGTAAACTTCAAATGGACTTCAATGTCGCTCCTGAGAAAATGATCGCTGCAGGAAGAGCAAGCTACATGCCTTTGGTAGGTAATGACAGCCCTGAGAATATGGCGATAAACAGAAGAACAAGAATTGTCCTTATCCCGGATCTGGATATGTTCTTTGCAATGCTTTAATAGCTAATACCAACTATTACTTTTTAGAAAAGCAGGCTCTTTGAAGAGAGACTGCTTTTTTTATTTTGAAGTTTTACGAATATTTGGATTAACATCCAATTTCAAAAATCCGATCACAACTATAGAAAGACCCAATCTCCTTTCATCTTTAGGTCTTCAAGCAAAGCTTTTTGTGAACTTTGTTTCTTTGGTGGTACTATATTTTTCAAAAACCAAAAAAGAAGAAGAGAATCGTAAAATCAGTTAGTTAAAATTAATCCGTCACCTCCAGGGTTCCCACAGCATGCTTCATCAAGATCTCCTGGAAAAAAAGAGTATAGATTGCTTGGGCCTGATCGGCTTGGGCATTTACCAACTGTTGATTTGCGGTGGATAAATCCACAAAATTTGAAATACCCAGCCTGAATCTCTCCTGAACGGCATTTTTTGCCTCATTCGCAGCCAATACCTGAACCTGCGTATTTCTCTCTTTTTGAATTGCCGCTTTGTAGTTTTGGTTGGCCAGCTTCACTTCCTGGTAGATTTTCCGGTCAATAGATTCCTTCCTGAGAATCTGATTTTGATAGGCAACCTTGCTTCGGCTTACGTCCAACCTCGTTTGAAAATTATTGAAAATGGGAATGGCCAGCGTCAATCCCACCGTATTCTGCGGATACACTTTCAGGAGTTGCTCTCCCAGAGTTCGGTCATCCAGTGTGGTAAAGAAGGTATTGTAATTGTAAAAGGCATTCAATCTCGGGAAATACATCGCTTTGATTGCCTGCATATCTTTCCTGTTAGCTGTCATCAATAATTCCTGCTGATTCCGATCTGCCCGGTTGGATTGGGCAAGCTCATAAAGCTGCGCCATTTCCATTCCTTCAAATGAATCCAGCCTCGACAAAGGATCAACTGCCGCCAACTCAGGTACCACTCCCACTTCCAATTGTAAATATTCTGCAAGATCCCACAGGTCATTGTCCAACAGAACCTGCGCATCCACAACAACGGATTCGACACGCGCCACTTCCGATTGCTGATTATACAAATCAGAGATTGTCCTCAGTCCTGCATCTACAAACCCTTCGATCTGAGTAAGCTGTTGCTTCTGATTGTCGAGATTTTGTTGCGCTATTCTAAGTAATTCCTTGTCTAAAAGCACTTGCAAATACCGTCTTGCCACGTCAAAAACAACCTGTTGTTTGGCTCTTTCCATTGCTTTTTCTCCCGCTTGATAAGCAAGTCTGGAGGATTGGGTATCTAATATTCTCCTCCCGGAATTGAACACAGGCATATTCATGCTAAAGCCCGATGACACAATCTCGTTGGTCACATTCGTTACCACGATTTCGCCTTCCACCTGCTGAAATTGCTGTCCGGTTTGTCTGAGAAAAGAATTGTTCAAGTTTGCATTAGGCAGGTGGGAAGCCATCGAAACTTGCTTTTCCTTTTCTAAAATCAGCATGTTGTTTTCCTGAATTTTGTAATTCAGGTTTTTGGAAAGGGCAATATTTACTGCTTGTTTGAATTCTAGATTCAGGATTTCCTGAGCCACAGTCTGGCCCGAAATTCCTAAGCAAAACAACAAACCAAACCAGCCTTTATTTTTGAATGATAACTTCATCTTTTTCTATTCTTCCGTCTATTAAATTGATCAATCTGGTGCCGAAATCAGCATTTTCGCGGGCATGAGTAGCCTGAATGATCGTCGTTCCTTCTTTGTGTAATTCCTGAAAAACTTCCATGATTTCCCTGGCTTGCCCGGAATGCAGATTTCCTGTGGGCTCATCTGCCAGCAATACCCTTGGTCTGCCTGCAATCGCCCTCGCTACTCCTACCAATTGTTGCTGCCCTCCTGATAACTGAGCCGGAAACAAATCCTTTTTGGCTACCATGTTAAACCTATCCAAAAGATTGGCAATAATGCTTTTCCGCTCAGCTGAGGAAACATTTCTATAGAGAAGAGGCGTCTCGATATTTTCGTAAACCGTCAATTCATCGATCAGATGGTATGCCTGGAAAATGTATCCAAACTCAGATTTATGCAAAGATGAACGCTCCTTGTCCTTCATCGATTTGATGTCTTTGCCTCCAAAAGAATATTCCCCGGCATAGTCATCATCCAGCAATCCAAGGATGTTGAGAAGGGAAGATTTCCCTGCACCGGAAGGACCCATCAGGGTGATAAATTCCCCTTCGTTAATTGTCAGGTTTAACCCTTTGAGAATAAAAATCCGCTGAAATCGGGATTCGATGTATTTGTCTAAGTCTTTGAGTTGGATCATAAATTAAATTCTTCGCGAGAATAGTTGATGAGTTTAGATTCCAGTTTTATGCCATAAAAAAAGCCCCTGAAATTAATCCAGAGGCATTTTTTAGGATTCGACCCTATTGTTTTCTCGAACATTTTTGTTCGCCAGCGGACGAATCGGTTGGCAGTCGCAGATGTCAGTTGTGAGTTGTCAGTCGCAGGAATCAATTGTAATATCCGCCTTCTTCCGTCATCCGTCTTCGTTCTTCCGTCTTTTCTAAAACTTCCTATACTTTCCGTCCAGCAATTTATTTGCTTTCTTCTTCGAGAATAGCGCTTTTTCACTGTCCCAATAAAGCTTTTCGTTTGGAAATCTCCCGGCAATCACACCAAGAAGGATGGTTTCTGTTAACCTGGCAGAATAGGAAAAAGGTGCACTACATTCACCTTTGCCTAAACAGGCATCGACGAATTGATGGTAATGCTTCTTACTTTCTGAATCATAATCTTTCACCGGAGCACCCAGCTTAAATGATTCAATATCCATTTCCTGGTATTTGCCATCGACAATCAGTTTTGGAAGTTGCTGGAAATGCGGTAGCAATAACCTGCCCTTTTCTCCCATGAACATCGCACCCTGATCAGGCAATTCTTCACCGTTTGGAAGTTTCAAATCTTCATGATCTGCGGGTGCGCCAGGTCCGTCGTACCAAACCCATTTCAGCGTTTCCGCGGTGTGTTTTGTACCCGGAAACTCATAGGTAACGGTATTATTTTCAGGGAATCCAAAACCGGTTGGCGGAGTACATTCATTGATAATCGTGCGGGGAACATCCAATTCGAGCGCATTGTAAGGAGTGTCAAAAATATGAACACCCATATCTCCTAACGTCCCGCAACCATAATCCACGAGTTTTCTCCAATTACCCGGATGATAAACTCCTTCTTTGTATTTGCGCTTTTTGGCAGTTCCCAACCAAAGGTTCCAATCCAGATTTGCAGGTACCGGATCACTTCCTTTTGGTTTTGGCCCGTTGTAACCCCAGTTTTTTGGAGACCAAGCTCGTACGGTATTTACCTTTCCGATTATTCCGGATTGAATCAGCAGCGTAGCCAATTTATAATCATAAAATGAGTGAACCTGAATTCCCATTTGGGTTACCAAGTTCTTCTCCTCTGCCAATTTCTTCATGGCCCTGGCTTCAGTCACATGGTGAGTTAGTGGCTTTTGGCAGTAAACGGGTTTGTTCATATTCATTGCCATCATGGATGCAGGGGCATGTGTATGATCCGGAGTTGATACGATTACCGCATCGATATCATTTCCCATTTCTTCCAGCAAGATCCGATAATCGGAATAGATTTTTGCGTTGGGATGAAGGGCTTTGGCACCGGCAAGAGCGGTACTATCCACATCACAAAGTGCAACCACATCCACTAATTCATGGGAAGAAATAGCATCCAAATCGGCCATTCCCATTCCTCCAAGGCCAATATGCGCTGTTCTCAAGCGACCTGCAGCATTCAATTTTAAAAGGATAGATGGAGCTAAAGCCGCTCCAAAAATCCCTAATCCACTTTTTTTGATAAAGTCTCTCCTGTCGATACTGGTTATTTTTTCACTCATGTTTTGGTCAGGTTATTTGGTAGAGTTTAATTCTTTGATTTTGATATTTTTAAAACGGACTACATCACCATGGCCTAAAAAGCCGATGTGTCCGCTGCTTCGCTGCAAACCCGGATGCTCTTTTCCGTCCAATGTACCGTTTTTGCTGGCTTCGAGATAATCTCCCTCCAGGATGGTAGTTCCGTTAAGTATCACCTTGATTTTTGGGTGCTGTACGATCACTTCTTCCTGATTCCACTCTCCTACTGGTTTCAAAAATCCCTTTTTTGCCGCAATCACTCCATAAACAGATCCATGGAATTGGTATTCCTTAAGCTCAGCATATTTCTCAGCAGTATTATCCAGGATCTGGATTTCTTTTCCGGCATAAGCTGCGTCTCCAGTGAGTGGGGTATGAATCCCCAAACCGTTATTTCCTCCGGGAGTCAATTGAAATTCAAATCTCAGGATAAAATCTCCATATTCTTTTTCTGTAAACAAATTTCCTCCACCCTCATCGTCAGGATCAATCACGATCATTCCGTCTTCTGCTTTGTAGGAGGTTTTATTGCCAACCCAACCATCCAGGTTTTTCCCGTTAAAAAGCTCTGTGAATTCTGAATCTGCAGCTTTTTTCTGAGTTGAGCAGGAAATAAGGAGCAAGCCAAAAAGAGCAAAAGCCATGGGCTTAGTCGAAAGATGAAGTTTATGCATGGTATGGGTTTTAGGGTTTTTGTGCACGGATAGGGCTGATTGCAATACAATTTGACAAATTAATTAAAATGATCATCCGCAAAGTATCCAGTTGTGTAAAAAACGAATTCCTATTTAGCGGAAAATGCCGGAAGCATGAAGAATTTTCACGTTTCCGGCATATTGGCAAATTCTAATCTTTAATTGTTGCTACTCACTTTTCAGCACCTTCGCCGGATTCGTTCGGGCTGCGGAATAAGAATGAAGTCCCACAATGATCAAACAAATTCCCATCACTCCGATTCCCGATAGCACAAAGAGAAAATAAGGCATTTCAATTTTGTAAGTAAATCCATTCAACCAATCATTCAGAAAATAATAGGCGGGATAAACTGCCAATCCGAACGAAACCAACACCAACATCACATACTCTTTAGATATCAAACCCAGAATCTGAAGGATAGAAGCTCCCAATACTTTTCGAATACTGATCTCTTTTGTTCGTTGAGCAATCGTAAAAGATGAAAGTCCAAACAATCCCATAGCGGAGATCAAAATTGCCAAGATACAAGCGGCGCCCAGCACATTTCTAATTTTGACATCTTCGGCATAGAATAGTGCTACTTCCTCATCCAGAAACTTAAATTCTGCCTCTTCATAAGGATAAATCTCTTTGTATAATTTCTCCAGATCAGTTTTGACGACCGAAAGATTCTGGCCCGGTTCCAGTTTGACGGAGATCGTTTGGAAATATTCAGGATTGATAGTCATGACCAAAGGCTGAATTTCTTCCCGGAGGGTTCTGGAATGGAAGTTGCCTACGACTCCGATAATTTTTTTCTCATCACCGTTAAATTTGATCCCAAGGTTAATCGCCTCCTCAGGATCCTCAATACCTGCCTCTTTCAGAAAGTTTTCATTGACCAGGATTTCGTCTTCTTTGTTTGAGGATCCTTTTCCTGCCAGAAGCGGAATGCCATTCACAAATAGAAAGGCTGAATCCACATTCATCACTTGAATGTAAATCTGCTTCTCGGTGGTATCAACCGGGATGTAAGCGTCTGAGGTCCATAAACTGGTAGAAGTTGCCAGACTTCCACTCAAACTCGCCCCTTGTATCCGGCTATCCTGAATCAGTCTTTCCTGAAGCTGAACCATCTTCTCAGGCTCGGACATGAATGGCAATACTGTATACATGACCGCCTCTTTGTCAAATCCCAAAGGCTGACTTGAGACATAGCGAATCTGATAATTCAGCACCAAAACCAAGATGATAAATCCAATTGAGGAAGAAAACTGAATCACTGTCAGGTTTTTTCTCAAAAAAACACCAACCGAAAATCCTCTTTGAGCAACTCCTTCTCCTTTCAATGCGCGCTGAGGCTGGTATCCTGACAAGATTATCGCAGGGTAAATACCAGAAATCAATGCAAGTAGTAAAGGAAACAGAAAGTAGAAGCCCAGATTTACCCCGGTTAGATATTCTAATCTAAAGGCCTTGGGCAAATAATCTGAGAAAAGCGTCCGGAGAATCTCGACCAATCCGAGGGACAAAGCGGTGGAAATGATGACAATCAAATACGTTTCTATTAAGAATTGGAAAATCAGCTGAGGTCTTCTTCCTCCCAGAGTTTTCCGGATTCCTACCTCTTTAGCCCGGCCGATTGCCTGGGCAGTTTCCAGATTGATAAAATTCAAAGTGGCCAAAACCAAAATGATCAGACCAACATAAGTCAGGCCGTCTAAAAAGACTTTGGAAACGGTCGTGTCATCGTAGTTTTGTCCAAAGTGCATTTCAGAAATCGGTTCTGCGAAGAAACTAGTCTTGCCATCCTCATTGGGGTCATAGTTTTTGGCTACTATTTTTTCAAAAGATTTATTCATTTCCTCCAAAGTCATCCCTGGGACAGTTTTGACGAAAAGCTGCGAACTGGAATTTACATTTCCCCAACTGTGCAATCCGTACCATTCCCTTTGTTCCTGGGTCTGAATCGTACTGTAAGAAATGAAATCAGTGAAAATGAAATCAGAATTTTCGGTATAATCCTCTACTATTCCTGTCACCTGTGCCCGAATCGTGTCCGCATCCACCCAGATCAATTCCATCCCCAACGCATTGGCGGGATCAGTCCCGGAGAAATATTTTTCCAGGCTCTTTTGAGAAATCACCACAGATTCCGGTTTTTCAAGAGCTGTTTCCGGATTTCCGGCAAGCCAGATTCTTGGGAAGATTTTAAAAAAACCCGGGTCTGCAAATGTGACTTCGGAAGATCTTCCAATCACCCTGTTTTGACTTGGTACAGAAACTAAGGGTTGATACAGGGTATTTAGCCTTCCTTTTTGCTCCACTCCGGTCATCTCATCTTGAATCACTTCTCCCAAAGGACCTGGTGTAGCAGAAACTGGGTATGACTCACCAGGCCCGTAGTCCGAGAGCGTATTGATTCTAAAAATTTGTTCCAGGCCCGGATGAAACTTATCAAAACTGTGAGAATACCAAACGATGTTGAAAATCAGGAAACAGATGGAAATCCCGATTGATAATCCCAAAATATGAATCCCCGCCCGCAGCTTATTTCTGGTCAGGTTTCTCAAGGCGATTTTGAAGTAGTTTTTGAGCATATTTTTATGATTGAAAAATTTTAAAATTTAAAGATTTGGGTTATTTATTGGTAAAGTTTTAAGATTTCCAATGGTCAAGGGCTATACTCAATTCAAGCCCTCGTCAATCGTATTTCGTAAATTCTATTATTTCTCGTCACCTGCATTTGCTTCTTGTCTCTTGCATCTAATGACTTGATACTAAATCCATGATACTTCCAATTACTCGCTTCTCAGGCTGTCACTTGGGTTAGCCAATGCTGATTTTATGGCTTGTAAACTGACTGTCAACCAAGCAATAGCCAATGACAGTAGACCTGCCACAATGAAAATCCACCATGAAATCTCTGTCTGATAGGCGAAATTTTCCAGCCACGTTTCCATTGCCCAATAAGCCACAGGAGAGGCCAGCAGAATTGCCAAAAGCACCAGTTTGATAAAATCCCAAGAAAGCAATTGTACCAATTGTAGCGTTGTGGCACCCATTACTTTTCGAACCCCTATCTCCTTTATCCTTCTTGCAGTAGTAGCCGCAATCAATCCAAATAGCCCAATACATCCAATCAAAAC
>VFKK01000340.1 GCA_009885605.1 Cyclobacteriaceae bacterium
AATGGGTTGATTTGGATGGGAGATCGGGAGTTTATGCTCGAGCAAATCGATCAAAAGTTAGAGGAAGGATACCACTGCATTAAAATGAAAATCGGAGCGGTCGATTTTGATCAGGAATTGGAAATGCTTGGATCCATTCGCAGTCGGTTTTCTCCGGAGCAAATCATACTGCGGGTAGATGCCAACGGAGCTTTTTCCATGAAAGATGTATTACAAAAATTATCAAAACTGGCTGATTTGGGGATTCACAGCATCGAGCAACCGATTCCTGCCGGAAATAGGGAAGCCATGCGCACCCTTTGCAAGGCCCCCCCCCTTCCGATTGCTCTGGATGAAGAACTGATTGGAGTGAAATCAAAGGCTGAATTATTGGATCAAATACAACCCCAATACATCATTTTGAAACCCACTTTGGTTGGAGGAATCTTGGAAACCAGAGAATGGATCAGGCTTGCAGAGGAAAGGGGGATCGGATGGTGGATGACCTCAGCTTTGGAAAGTAATATTGGGTTGAATGCCATCGCCCAACTTACCTCTACTTACAATCCCTCCCTACCTCAAGGATTGGGCACAGGCAAATTGTATCATAACAACCTGGAATCTCCGCTTGAAATCAAGTCGGGATCAATCAGGTATTCTACTGATAAATCATGGGAAGAGCCTTCTTAATTTGGTAAGGGAAACAAGTAAACAGGCTTATTTACAGAAACTTTCCAGTCAGTTTGAGTAAGCTTTCCAGATTCTATATCTCTTTTGAAAATCACAACATCATTGCTTGCCTGATGGACTGCAAGCAGATATTCCCCATCTGCGGTCATGTTGAAGTTCCTCGGCATGATTCCCCCGGAAGATATTTGCTGGATTCTTTCAAATTCTCCTGTTGCCTTCCTACCGAAAACACTGATGGTATTGGCATCTCCCCGATTGGAGACGTAGCTGAATTTTCCGTCAGGAGAAAAACGAACTTCCGCAGCTCCGACTGCTCCGGTGAAACCATCTGAAAGAAGAGAAAGTCTCTGTTTTGGTGTGATCACGCCTTTGTCAAAACTCATAATTTCCAATGTCGCAGTCATCTCCTGTACCACCAGAATCTCATTTCCTTCCGGAGAAAAAACCAAATGTCGAGGCCCGTCTCCGGGGGTTACCGCATATTCCGTTGCCAAAGTGAGGGGTTTTTCCTGCGATGGGTCAAAGCTGTAAACATAGATTTTATCGGTTCCTAAGTCGGCAGCCAACAGGTATTTTCCATCCGGACTGAAAACGGTGCTGTGCACATGAGGTTTCTCCTGTCTGGCTTCGTTGATGCTTTTTCCTTCGTGTTGAATGGTTTGGAGATAGTCAAGTTTATTCTCAGAAGTCACCCTGAAAATACTCAAACTGCCTCCGGTGTAATTGGCCACTGTCAGGAAATCCTCCGTGGGAGAAAGCGCCAAATAGCAGGGATGATCTCCATAAGAAGGAACGGTATCGATTGGTGCCAAAGGTTGTCCAGGTTCGGATCGATTGAAGACCATCACATTTCCTCCTGTTTTACTCATGTCTTCTTCCAAAGAAAAGACTAAATTCCCCTTGGAATTGGCTACTACAAAGGAAGGATTTTGAACTCCTGAGGCGATCAGTTTAATCTCGAGTTTGTTTTCCGCAGGAGAAAAAGTTAATTCATTTATTCCCTGGCTGGCCGAGTCTGTGTAAGTGCCAACCAAAAAGGAGTAAGTCATTGCGGGTTCGGTCATTTCAGTGGATTCAGTAGTCTTGGATGGACTGCAAGCCCAACTCAAAATCAAGAGTGCAATCAGGAAAGCGGATTGTTTCATGCCGGAAATATATTAAAAAATCCGGTTGTTTATTTTTGCTTTTATTTCGAAAAAAGCTTCTAAATACTACAGAAAAATAAATGAAATGGATATTTCATTACTGAAAAGGTAAATTTAATTTCATTTTTTAGAAAAATTACTAATTTGCTTAGCCATTAAACCAGACCCTGGGATGTTCAAAACCTATGACACTGAAGTCGCAAAGCGATTTACTATTTACAACAGTTTATTTTTAGACTTACCCTTCGATGATATTTATCGGACGGGAACCTTGCTTCCAATCCTTGGAACGGCTTGCCAAGAGGGTTTTCAGTCCGGATTGACTCCAAGAGAAATTATTGCGGGTTTTTTCGAGGAAATGTTTCCTACAGCTACCGAGAAGGAGCAATCCGATTTGCTCTTTCAAATGATTCAATACATAGAGCGTCAGGTCGTTTTATTTGATTCTATTGAAGATGCAGCCTATGAGAAAATTAATGATTTGACTGGAAAGGGTTCTGTTAAAGCCCTGATAAATAGAGTTGACAACGATCACAAGCGAGAAGAATTGATCAACAAACTAAAGACGTTTTCAATTAGATTGACGCTGACTGCCCACCCGACCCAATTTTATCCCGGAACTGTCCTTGGTATCATCACGGATCTGGAACATGCTATCCGGAATAATGATTTAGGAAACATCAATTCCTTACTTCAACAACTGGGTAAAACCGGATTTATTAACCGGGAAAAGCCGACCCCTTATGATGAAGCGGTAAGTTTGGTTTGGTTCCTCGAGAATGTATTCTATCAAAGCATATCGGATATTATGATTCGGATGCTGAATACCCTGAACCTCCCTCTGCACGAATGGGAGAATCCGGGACTGTTGAAAATCGGATTCTGGCCCGGAGGAGATCGGGATGGCAATCCATTTGTAACCCATGAGACAACTTTATTGGTTTCGGAGCGAATGAAAAAATGGGTGTTGAGATGCTACTATCGCGACATGCGAAAGATCCGAAGAAGGCTCACATTCAAGTATGTGGAGCAATTGATTTTAAAAGTTGAAAGAGGGATTTATTCAACTCTTTTTGAAAATAAGGTAGTGTATAAAACCTCTGAGGAATTGATAGCCGATTTGCTTTTAGCGCGGGAAGCCCTGATCAATCATCATGAAGGTTTGTTTTTAGATTTATTAGATCAGTTCATTCTTAAAGTGAAGATCTTTGGATTTCATTTTGCCTATATGGATGTTCGACAGGACAGCCGAAAGCATGATGATCTTTGGGAGGAAGTTTTCAAAATAAATGGGATCAAGCTTGGGGAGACCGAAGCTGAACAGATCAAACAGATTCTTTCCACCTCCAGCTTACCGGATTTGACCAAGTTTGAAGATGCTTTTAATCGGGAGATGCTTCAGACTTTCTCCGTAATTGAGGAAGTTCAAAAAAGCAATGGTGAGGATGCTTTGAACAGATACATTATTTCAAACTGCCAGTCTGCCAGACATTTGCTGGAAGTTTACCAAATGGCGAAACTCACGCTGGGAGCGGGTAAAATAAGCATGCCGCTGGATATTGTACCTCTTTTTGAGACGATTGATGACCTTGCGAAGGCGCCGGGAATCATGTCAGGACTGTACAATTTACCGGAGTATAAAGCTCATTTGGCTGATAGAAAAGGTAAGCAAACGATTATGCTGGGCTTTTCGGATGGTACTAAGGATGGAGGTTATTTAAAAGCAAACTGGTCCATCTTGCGAGCAAAAGAGGAACTCACAAAGGTTTCAAGAGAAAATGGAATTGAAGTCGTGTTCTTCGACGGTCGGGGAGGACCCCCTGCCAGAGGTGGCGGTAATATGCATAATTTCTACGCTTCTCTCGGAGAGCGAGTTGAGAATTCAGAGATCCAGGTTACTATCCAGGGACAAACGATCTCTGCCAATTATGGAAAGCAGGCTTCCTGTACTTATAACTTCGAGCAATTACTTAGTGCCGGAATGGAGAATCACCTCTATCCGGACGCTGAAAAGAATCTGACTGATGTGCAACGCGACCTGATTCAGGAATTGGCAGATCAATCTTACCAAGCCTATAAAACCTTTAAAAGTCACCCGAAATTTGTTCCTTATCTCGAGCATGTGACTCCTTTGAAATATTTTGGACTGACCAATATCGGCTCCCGACCGCTGAAAAGAGGGAAGGATGAAGGGTTGAAATTTGAAGATCTGAGAGCGATTCCATTTGTGGGTTCATGGGCTCAGATGAAGCAAAATATTCCCGGTTTCTATGGAGTGGGTACAGCTATATCCGCTTTGGAAAAAGAGGGAAAATTGGGAGAGTTGAAAACCCTGTATGAAAAGAATCTCTTTTTTCGAACCTTGCTTGGCAATTCCATGCAATCGCTGAAAAAGTGCTTTTATCCAGCAACAGCCTATCTGAAAGAGGATAAAACCTACGGTGAGTTTTGGGAGATAATGTATCAGGAATACCTTCAGTCCATCGAGAAACTTAAAGAGGTGTCTGGCATGACCGAATTGATGGGAGATAACCAGGTGATCAGGACCTCCATTGCGATCCGTGAGAGAATCGTACTTCCGCTGATTACGATTCAGCAATACGCCATTCAGACGATGCTGGAAACAGGGAAATCCTCTGAAAACCTGCATAAACTCATCCTCAGGAGCATGTTTGGAATTATCAATGCCGCAAGAAACGCGGCATAAATGTAAAAAGCCCCGATTTTTTCGGGGCTTTTTACTTTACATGCTTGAAGATTATTTTTTAATGATCAACCCGTCTTTGATCAACTGATCCACCATAGTTTGAGCAAATACATGAGCAATAGCTAGCAGTTAATTGAAATCAATCCTTGAATTAAGTCAAGAATTAAAAAGACTCGTTTACATTCAAATAAAAACCCGAATTTCCTTTTTGTCCGAAAGCATAATCTGCAGCAATAGTCGTTCGGTTTTCTTTATTGATCATTACTCTGAAACCAACTCCATACCCTGGATTTACCTGCTCCATGATTTTTTCGCCGGTTGTTTTGCTGTTGAAACTTGCAGCGTTTACAAAAACAGTTCCTCCGAATGTTTCCTTTTTTCTCTGAAGCGGAAATCGGTATTCAGCTTCGGAGTAGACCATGCTTTCTCCCCGGAATCTGCCCTGAGCATATCCTCTTCCTGTGCGACCAAACATATCCCAGCCGATTGAAGGCAGATTCATATAGGGGACATCTCCGGAAACTACAAAATTACCAAAACCCCAAACTGCGATCAGATGCCTCTTGCGGGTTTCACTCATGTTGAAGTAATGACGGTAATCTAAAAGCAGGGTGGAGGAACTTTGGTCCGAGCCGAGGAAAGTTGGATTGATTTTGTACGAAACGAGTGCAAAGTTTTTCTCATAGGGAGAAACTGCAATGTCACGGTTTTCCATCAGGGCATTAAGAGTGATGCCCGAAAGGGTGTATTTCTCCAGGTCAAAACCTTTTTCAAGGTTGTACACATCATGGGAGAAAGCCAAATCCGGATCAATTTCATCTTGGATGAAACTTTCAACTTTGGAATGAATATCCAAATGATAGCCTATTCCGAGATAAAACTTAGAATCACCAATTCGCCTTAGGACCGTCTCATAAAACCGGACCAGATTAAAGTCCATTTGTTGCTCGCCCCAAAGAACTCCGGATTGATTGGGATTCTCTGACCACTCATTTGGAGTACTGCTTCCCAGTCCGTAGGTCGGCTGCGAGGTGATGAAATATCTCCAATCTCCCACCAGAATCCACTTATTCTCATCCAGGAAAATATTACTTCTTGAACTGAAGATCCATTGCTTTTTGGTCGTGTAGAGGAAGTTTCCCACGAAGTTGGAGAGCTTGGTGTTTGCCGGATTTCCCATGTACCAAGTAGCGGAAGGTGCCAAACCAAAAAGCCAGCCATTGGCAGGATTTGAACCGATTGCCGGTAGAGGGACGAATTTGAACTTGTTGATTTTATTTGATTTGTAGATGGCAGAGTCCTGAGCCTGTAGCCTAAAAAAAGTAACCAAAATAAAGAAGAACAAGAGGAAGATTGATCTCATAGTAAAAGGTTTTAATCAGTAAATGAGGTGGGTTAATTATTAGATGAATATAAAAAAGCGACCGGAATAATGATTGGTAAAATTCAATAATTCCCAAAATAGATTTGGGAATTATTCTGGAATCTATAAATAATAAAAAATCAGGAGCCTTTTCAAACTCCTGATTGAAACCTAATTTTTCATATAACTAGCGTGGGATTTTTACACCGATTCCCCCTTCAAAACCAAACTGATACATAGTGGATTAAGTAGATATACCTGCACCGGCTCCTCCTGTACCAAAGTAAAGTCCACCACCCACAGATTGGACTGCAGACATTAAATTAGCCTGAACTCGAATGGCAACATTATCGGAAACCCAAAAATTTGATCCGCCTCTGATTGCCCAAGAGAATTTTGTTCCACCCTGACTATTTCCATTATCAGGATTTTCGATAGAATAAATGCCCATTCCAATTCCGGCTCCGATGAAAGGTTCAACGGTTTCATTTACTTGAATGTAATTGGTTCCGTTCAACATAATCCAGTTCATTGCAACATCAAATGTTGTTTTTGAAGGGCATGCTTTTAATTCATTTTTTTTTCCAAAGTAATTTATAAAAGGCGATTCCAAAAGTCCAGGCATCGTAAACTTCCTGTTTGTTTTCGCAGGCAAGATTCAAAACGATTTCAAATTTTTCTATGATTTCGGAGCTGTATTCTGTTCCCAGTTTGACCAGAAAGAGATAATCAATTTTCTCAAATTCATAACTTGGGCCGGCATAGAAAGACCAATGTCTCAATGCGTGGTAATGAAGCACCCCGGTAAATGCGACTGGATAAGGTTTCACTAAAACCATTCCTTCATGTTCTATTTTAAAACTCTGAAGTTTTATATCTCCCTGTAGTGCAACAGACCATTTTGGATGAAAGAAATAATCCACATCAAATCCTCATGTAGGAATGATAGCTTCTTTTTTGTCACCAATGGTACTTTGTGGTAGGGGGAATTGGCCTTCATAATCGCTCCTCTGATCTTTGGTTGGTGTTCCTTTGACTCTTTCTACTAAGCATGCACTGCTGAAAAAAGTGAAACCAATAACACCGAAATGAGAACAAGTGTTTTCATGTTTAAGGATTTAAATCCCCTCAATTTACCGAACAATTTTTGAGAATCTAAAACCTGTCAAATGGTTATTTACTTCTCAAAGGACAGAAATGGATTTATTTTATTGGCTGATTCCATTTCGGAGGATGAAAAATCTGTCGCCAAAATCAGGGTTGTGTATTGCGGTATTTTAAAAAAATGATACGGAGGAGGCGCATCTTGTTCGCAGCGGGGAAATACACCGAGAACTTTATCGCGCAGAACTCGGTGAGAAAGTCCCCGAAGTTTGAAAGGTTCCTTCAAGAATGTCCCAGAGGGACATGCTATTGGTAGAAATAATGATGCTCAATGGTTGGGTTTGAGGCGGTTTTATTTCAATCAATAAAAATTGTGTCACATAAAATAGGTAAAGCTGTCGGGTGGGATTTTATTTCCAAATATACAGTTTGCTTCTCCGCCGTGGCGGATCGGAATGAGAGCACGC
>VFKK01000013.1 GCA_009885605.1 Cyclobacteriaceae bacterium
CCGAACATACCGTTGTAATCCACTCTTAATTTTTTATTTCTTGCACCACGCTTGGTAGTGTAGATAATAACACCGTTAGCAGCACGAGCTCCATAGATAGAAGCTGCAGCCGCATCTTTCAATACAGTGGTAGACTCAATGTCATCCGGGTTCAGGAAGTCAGTAGTTCCTACCGGCACTCCGTCCACAATGTAAAGAGGCTCGTTACCACCGAAGGCACCGAAACCACGTACACGGACAATTGAAGATGTACCTGGCTGACCGTTGGTAATGATGGTAAGACCGGAAACTCTTCCTTGAAGACCCTGCTCTACGTTACCAGTTGGGATGATAGTCAGATCTTTTGGATTAACAGTGGCAATCGCACCTGTAGTCTCTCTTCTACTGTCAATGGTATAACCTGTAACAACTAATTCACTCAGGGTTCTTTCGTCCGGAGCCATTTTAACGTCTACAATGCTACGAGGGCCTACAGCCTGCTCAAGCGAAGTGTAACCGATAAAAGAGAAAACCAGGACAGCCTGATCATTTGGTACACTGAGGGTAAACTTTCCATCAATGTCAGTGGCGGTACCTGTAGTTGTCCCTTTAACAAGGATCGATACACCAGGAAGTCCCACGTCGTACTCATCGAGCACTGTACCAGTTACGGTTTTTTGCGCAAAGGCAGCCGCACTGGTGAGAGCTAAGAGCATCAGAAATACACTTAGGCTTTTGTAAACATTTTTCATAATCATAGATAGATTGGGTAACAAGATTGATTTAAAAACTTGTCCTTTTGATTGTTAATGCAATCGTTTGCGAGTATGCTCAAAATAATTGCAATAGATTAATTGCCTGAAAATCAAGCTTCTATTGCTACTATACCATGGTACGAGTACCTGCAGAAAGGTAAAAACCTATAGGTTTGAGGGAAGGGAAACAGTTAAGTAAAATGGGGCATAGGCGAGAATTTTGGGGTTTATTGTTATTCAATAGAACTCAATGTTAAAGATTCTAAAACAAATTTCAAATTTTGAACCGTAAATAAAATTTGGCTCATGAAGTTTTTTTTTAGGAATTCTTCTCAAAACAGTATGTTGACCTTACGAATTTAATGTAAAAATCATTTTTACAAAAAAATAAGCCTTCAAAAGGCTTGATCAGCTTCCAAAACTTGCCTTTTAAGGTTAAAAAATTGTGAAAAAATTATTTATCCATCTCTCGTTTAAATTTAAATATTTCGAAGAAATCCTCTTTTTGTCTGAGCTCCTCAAAAACCGGATCAATCAGCGCTTTTTGATAAATCTGTGGGCTCGATTCAATCGCCTTTTGAAGTTGAATTAAAGCTACTTCATCTTGTCCGCTCAAAGCGGCAATCAGGGCAAGACCATAATAGCCATATCCAAAGTTCCTTCCTGCTATCACGGATTCTTCAAAAGATAAACTGGCATTCGCATAGTCTTTAGTTAGGAAA
>VFKK01000009.1 GCA_009885605.1 Cyclobacteriaceae bacterium
ATAGGTTTAGAATTTTTCATTTTGAGTGTTGTAGTGTGAAGTTAAAATGAGTAAACAGATTGTACTGAATTCCTCATTTTGATTGGTTAACACAGAATCGGGTCGTGATGTTAATCAAAATTACGAACAAAAATCCATAATCGGATTTACTAAACCTGATTTCCGGCGGTTATGTCAGTATCAACGGCTTCCCGGTTATTTTAATTCCAAAGCCGAAATCCCCGAAATAAAAAAAGCCCCCTTTCGGAGGCTTTTCAGCTTTGGTTGATTGTTGGTATTAATAATCCAGCTTGTAAGCAGCAACTTTATTTTTGAAGAAAGTTGGGACCAAAACGATTTTTTCGGAAGGAATATATCCGATGTCAGCCGTGTTTGATTCTGCAGCTTTGGTGTCCAGCATCAAGGTCTGAGTGGAGTCATTGGCATACCAAATCTCACCCTGCCATCTTGAAGCGATGAAATTGCCATCACCCAAAATCACCAAACCATCGCCGCCTGTAATGTTGGCGTTTACAATTGTAGTGGTTCCGTCGGCATTCCATTTTTTCAAACCGGAAGCGTCCAGTCCGTAGATGGTTCCGTCTGCAGCAATTGCCAAACCGTTGATTGTTTCATTGCCTTCGGATATTGTACTTACTTTCCCGGCATCGAATAAGTGAATTTTCCCGGTATTCATATCCGTGAAATATACTTTTCCGGCATGGGTAGCAAGGTCATTCAGGAACTGGGCGCCTTCTACTTTGTACTTTTTAACCACTTTTGAAGTAGCGATATCAATCTCTACCAATTGATCCACGTCAGTCACGTAAAGTTTTCCATTTGCGATACCCATTCCTTTTGGACTGTTCAGACCTTTTACCCAAGCAGGATTCACGATTGTACCAGCTTTATCAATAATTGCGATGGAACCTTTGCCGTCTTTAGCTTGCGGATCCTGTCCTCCGATGTTTGACACGTAAATGGTGCCTGTGCTTTCGTCAAAAAGAACAGATTCGTTGGTAGGTAAAGAATCTGCAGTTTCCCAAAGCATGTTCAGTGAAGGGGTTTTTACTTCTTCGACCATAGTCATTTCTTCAGTTACCTCTTCTGTTTTTGGAGGTCCGCACTGCGCAAAAAGCATGGTTGCAGATAATCCTAGTAAGCCAAGTTTTAGTGTGTTTTTCATAGTTTTCAATTTTTGGTTAGTGTCCAGTTTTGTTGGTTAAATTCTTCAGGAGCTGTTTCTCTTAATCTGTTTTCGATTTCGTCCAGATACATGGTGTTGTATCGGAGGCGAGTGACATAATTTGGCAAGGTTGGATCTCCGTTCCAGCAATGCTCAGCACGATCGCCGTATGCGACTTCCCCGTTGTAATACGGATTCTGAGTTTGCTCCAGAAAATCTTCAGTCAGGTAGACAGCATTATTGAGGTAATAGTTATCCATGTCACCGCAGTAAATTCTCACTTTTCCTTCCAGTTTCGGACCCAAAGTTGCCCAATCTCGCTCCATGATATAGCGAAGGTCGAAATTTTCTTTCCAATATTCAGCAACCTCTTTATCAATCTCTCCGCTGTATTTGTCCCAGATGGGTTTAGGATATCCGTCTTCCCCAGCCGGTGAGTAAACGGCCTGCCAAATGTCAAATTGGTCCCCGGATCTAGTTTTGTTTCCACCGATTGCCAGTTCCCGATGATTCATATCCTGAACCATGGCGTCCACATGTCCCAGATAATTGCGGTGACCCGGACGTAAAGTCTTTCGGAATTCACCTTCCTTATAGTATGCGTTTTTGTCTTCATAGATATTCACTGTCGTGAAAGCCCGGAAGTCAATCGGATCAGGACATGCCGCGAAGCAACCGTTGTATTCCTCAGGGTAGAAAACCTGAGCTGCCAACGCTTCCCATCCTCCGGTAGAACCTCCATACAGGAATCTTGCCCAGCCTTCGCCTATTCCCCGGAATTGTTTTTCAATTTCCGGAATCAATTCGTACTGAATCGCATCTCCGTAAGGCCCAAGGTTCTCACTGTTGACGGCGTAGCTGTCATCGTAGAATGGATTGGCGTGCTGAATCTCGATGATAATAAAGCGCTTGAAATCATCGGAAGTCCATTTTTGATAAAAATCATAGGCTTCCTGCTGCTGCATTTTTTCATAGCCGTAGATTCCAAATCTGGCGCTGTAATCATCTTCGCTGAGTTCTTCATCCGGTGGAATCATTCTGAAATTCCCAAAATCTGAGGGGAAATGCCCGTGAAAAACCATCAAAGGATAATACTGATTTGGGTTTTCTTCGAAGCCTTCCGGCAAAAGTACATGGGCACCTAGGTACATATCTCTTCCCCAAAACTTCGAAAGTTTCTCCGATTTGAGTTTGATATGCTTCACGTATTTGGTGTCTTCCGGAGCTTTGATTTCCGGGATAATCTGGTCAATTGTCAGCTCCAGTTTCTGGCCTTTTTTCCAGGCAATAGGTTGGGGTTTGGAGTAAATATTTTTGGGAGCGCGCGCCCATTGACGGCCTTCGCCCTGATCCATAGGCAGCTTTACGGTATGTCCGTCGGCTCGGGTAAACGTATCATGCTTTTGAATGAAAGCCTGTACATAATAATTACCATCTGCCAGGTTTTCCAGTTTTTCGATTGGATATCCAAAGCTTTCCGGATCCAAAACCATTGATTTTCCGGCTTCGAAATTTTCAAAATCCATTCCAAAAACCTGATTCGTTCCTACATTATCGCTGATTCCAAATCTTGGTTCGGCAGTGCTGTCAGTCGAAAAAATCAAAAGGAGACGACCATCTTTCAATTCAGTCTCGAGCTCGGGAGCAATTTGAACTTCTAAGTTCCCTCCAGGCGAGCAGGACCAAAGCAGAGAAAGGGCAAATAAGGGAATCAAAAAACGTTTCATATGTTGTCGGTTGGGTCATGAAATTTACGCATTCTCAGGCGAATCTTCGGAAATCAGGCTGAAATTTGCTCCCAAAAATGAAGTTATTTTGTTTATCCGGCCGTTTATGGATTATTTACATTCCTCCTTCGGAAAGCAATTAAATTTCCTTTTCAAAACCACCCATCCTATGAAAAAAACTTTTCTTATTATTCTTCTCGGCGCAGCTGCTCTTGCCTGTCAGCCAAAAGAAGAAGTAATCGATTATACCAAAATGACTGATGAAGAGCGGCTGAAAGCTGCTACCGAAATCGCCCAAAGCACGATTATGGTCGACGGCCATGTGGATTTGCCTTACCGAATGAAAGTGGGAGGATTTACCCTTCAAAGAGAGATTTTGGATGTATCTGTTCGGACTCCCGACGGCAATTTTGATTTTCCCAGAGCGAAGGAAGGCGGACTCGATGCACCTTTTATGTCGATCTACATTCCTGCCATCAACCAGCAAATTCCCGGAGCTTCCAAAGCTTTGGCAGATTCTCTGATTCTGATGACAGAGCGATTGGCAACCACTTTCCCGGATAAGTTTGCAATGGCCTACAGCCCGGCGGATGTCGAGGCCAATTTTGCAAAAGGCCTGATCTCACTTCCGATGGGAATGGAAAACGGTGCAGGAATCGAGGACGATCTGGCCAATGTGGCCTATTTCCATGAGAGAGGAATTCGCTACATCACGCTGACGCATGGCACCGACAACCTGATTGGAGATGCGAGTTATGACACCACCGGCACGCATCAGGGACTGAGCGAATTTGGAGAGCAAGTGGTGAAAGAGATGAATCGGGTGGGAATCATGGTCGATCTTTCTCACGTGTCAGACAATACGTTCCGGGATGCATTGGCAATAACCAAAGTTCCGATTATTGCTTCTCACTCCTCTGTGCGGAAGTTTACCCCGGATTTTGAGCGGAATATGAGTGACGAATTGATCCAGGCGATGGCCAAAAATGGAGGCGTGATGATGATCAATTTCGGAGGTTCATTTATCGATTCAGCCTATGCAGCAGGTTCGGACAAGGTGCGGGAGCATGTAGTCAACTGGTTGGCAGAAAACAACCTGACCCGAAGTGATTCCGCAGCGAAAGTTTACATCGCCGAATATGCTGCCGCCAATAATCCATTTCCAACCGTGCAGCGGGTGGCGGACCATTTTGACCATGTGAAGAATTTGGTTGGGATTGATTATGTCGGTTTGGGTTCCGATTTCGACGGGGTTGGAGATTCCCTTCCAACGGGTTTGAAGGACGTTTCAATGTTTCCCAACCTGATCGCCGAACTGTTAAAAAGAGGTTATTCCAAAGAGGATATAGAGAAGATCTGTTACAAGAATGTGTTCCGTGTCTGGAAAGCCGTGGAGGATTATGCAGCTTCTAAGTAAGCAGTCACAGTGAACAGTCACATTGTTCAGTATCAGTCGCAGTTGTCACGTCACTGCGATGAAGAACGAAGAAGCAGTCTCCTTGTCTGTTATTAGTTTTTAAAAACCCCGATTTGAAAGAATC
>VFKK01000297.1 GCA_009885605.1 Cyclobacteriaceae bacterium
GGCCACGCCGATTTCGGTGGTGAAGTTGAGCGTGTTTTGAAAATGGCTGATGGTGTGATCTTGCTTGTAGATGCTTTCGAAGGCCCTATGCCTCAGACCCGATTTGTATTGGGCAAAGCTCTGGCACTTGGTCTTACTCCAATCGTGGTTGTAAATAAAGTAGATAAAGAGAACTGTCGTCCTGACGAAGTTCACGAGTCAGTTTTTGACTTGATGTTCAATTTGGACGCTACTGAAGAGCAATTAAACTTTTTCACCTTGTACGGTTCTGCCAAGCAGAACTGGATGGGTCCGGATTGGAAAAACCCAACTGATAATATTTTCCCGCTTTTGGATGCTGTTTTAGAACATATCCCGGCACCAAAAATTGACGAAGGAACTCTTCAGATGCAAATCACCTCGCTGGATTATTCCAGTTTCGTGGGTCGAATTGCTATCGGACGAGTGAGAAGAGGAACAATCACCGAAAACCAACAAATCTCACTTTGCAAAGCTGACGGTTCCATCAAGAAGATGAGGGTTAAAGAATTACAGGTATTTGAAGGCCTGGGCAGAGTGAAAGTTTCAGAAGTGATGGCTGGAGATATTTGCGCTGTGATGGGAATTGAAGATTTTGAAATCGGAGATACGATCGCATTTGCGGACAATCCGGAACCACTTCCAAGAATTTCGATCGATGAGCCAACCATGAACATGCTCTTCACGATCAACAATTCTCCATTCTTTGGTAAAGAAGGAAAATTCGTGACTTCACGTCACCTGAGAGACAGGCTTTTCAAGGAAACAGAGAAGAATCTGGCCATGAAAGTCGAAACCACAGATAGTGAGGACAAATTCCTTGTCTATGGACGTGGAATCCTTCACTTGTCTATTCTGATCGAAACAATGAGACGAGAAGGCTACGAACTTCAGGTTGGTCAGCCACAGGTAATCTTCAAGGAAATCGACGGAGTCAAATGTGAGCCTATCGAATTGCTAGTAGTTGACGTACCTCAGGAAACTGCCGGTAAAGTAATCGAACTTGCTACTCAGCGAAAAGGTGAATTGACTATCATGGAGCCAAAAGGTGATCTTCAGCATTTGGAGTTCAGAATTCCTGCAAGAGGCTTGATTGGCTTGAGAAACAACGTGTTGACTGCCACTCAGGGTGAAGCCATCATGAACCATAGATTTTCTGAGTATGAGCCTTTCAAAGGAACAATTCCAGGAAGAATCAACGGCTCGCTCATCGCAATGGAAGGCGGTCCTTGTACGGCTTATGCTATTGACAAACTTCAGGACAGAGGCTCGTTTTTCGTAGATCCGGGAGATGACTTGTACGCTGGTCAGGTTGTAGGTGAGCATTCACGTGACAACGACATCGTGGTGAATATTCAGAAAGGCAAAAAACTTACTAACATGAGAGCTTCAGGTACTGACGACAACGTGAGAATTACACCTGCTAAGAAGTTTTCATTGGAAGAAGCTATGGAATACATCCAAAAAGATGAATACCTTGAAATCACTCCTAAATCCATCCGTATGAGAAAAATCTATCTGGATGAGAACGAAAGAGGAAGAATGGCTAAGAAAGATTCTTAATCAAGAATTTTATTAATAGAATCAAAATAATCCCTCAGACAAAAGTTTGAGGGATTTTTCTTTATTCCTGAGGTTTACTTTCAACCTTTTGATACTCCCATTCCCATACATTTCCATCCTCCTCGTCATAAACTATTCCATTGTTGCTAAACCCGTTTCGTTTAAGGATCGTTATTGACCCATTATTTCCAATTAAGGTCCTTGCCGTGATTCTGATAGATGGATCAGTTTTTAATGATAACAAAACTAATTGTCGACAAATCTCGGTTCCAACTCCCTGTCCCTCATAATTCTTAAAACTACCATAAGCAATTTCAATTTTGCCTTCCTGAGGCTTTCCTTTAAATCCTCCACAGCCAATAATTTCATTGCCATCGCGAGTTGCAAAATATCCAATCCAAGGTTTGTTAAAACCAACCTTACCATAATAATCTGGATATACATTTAGTATTTCCACACATTCGGGAATAACACTAAACTTATGGTTTAAAGAGAAGTCAACTTCGATAGGTAATAGTTTCATGTTTTAAAGCTTTAATGAGGACTCAACCCTACAAACTTATGCACTTCCAGAACTGAGTAAATACAAGTCATTTCAATCCTTTGATTACAACATTTCCCGTACCGTCAGACAAACAGGGATATTGAAACTCAAATTTTACTCTTTTGGAATTATTGATCGTCAAATAAAAGTCATCCAAAAATTTGAGCGTGGATTTGACATATTTTTCATCCAGCAATTTACTTTCAGAATATAAGGAATAGATCGCATCTCTTTTCGTATTAAATTCCGAGAAGGTCTTCTCAAAAACCTTCAAATCCGTCATACAATATCCTCGGTATCTCCGATCAGTGACATATTTTAAAAGTAATTCAGGGGCCGGCTTGGCGTAAGGAGCCGCAACAATCCCGGAGTGATCAAAATCGTAAGGAACAGCGATTGGATTTTCCATCTCAGGCGTTTTCATCAGCTTGATATTTTGCCTGTATTGAATGGACCAGTCTGTATTTCCAATCAGGTATTGAAAGACTGCCATCCGATGAAAATCTTCCTGCTCTATTTTTTCAGGGCGAATAAGTTCCTGGTCCAAAGAAGTCATCTTGTTACGCTGCGCCATTTGCTCTTCTTCCTCAATCAGGAAGCATAGTAACGGCTCATATTCCTTTGCTTTTTCAGATTGATCAATGATTGTAAGTCTTACCAACCGAACTTTTAAGCTTTTTTCTGTCAGGAGATTGTACAACTTGTAGGCATAAAATTCCCTGAGTACATACTTGTCTCCCTGACAGGGCATCACGAGTTTGAGCTTATCCTTACCGTGAAAAACTGTGTTTTCATAATCATCCTTGGCGAAATTGAGTAAAAGCGGAGGGTAATCGCAGATATTCATTTCTCGTCTGAAATGCCCCCTTGTTCTGATTCTCAAAGGCATTGAGATCTGTTTTTCTGTGTTATTCGCAAACCCCATCGAAAAATCAAAATATTGAGGCTCACCCTTTGTGTCTTTAAATAGCTTATTAAAATCCCCCTCCAACTTTATCTCCAAAATCTGTTCAGAATCAAAAAGCCCATGAGTTTGTCCTAGGCAAAGGTGGGACCAAAACATGATCGAAACCAATGACAAAAGTCCTATGACTAATATCTTTCCTTTGTTCATCTATCCATGCTTTTTGCTCATCCGTTTCAAAAAATCATCTTTTTAGAGCCTATGATGTATTTAAGTTAGTTAAAAAAAATGCACTCAACATCTGAATTATCGAAAAGCCATATAAATTTTTATCTTTAAATCCGATTTAAAAATCCTTTCGGAAACCGACCGCCATACATTGACGGAATAGTTTCTTTCCCAGCTCTCAATCCCTCAAACCATGAAATCAAGGAGACAATTTATAAAAGCTATTGGAGTGGCGAGTGCCACTGCTGTCTTACCCATCACCTCAATCGCATCTGAAATGGCAAAACAAAAAATGATTCACCAAGTTTATTTCTGGCTCCACGATCAGGCCAACACACAGGAATTCCTGACAGAAGCCGTCCCTATGCTGGGCCGCTGCAAAACAGTATCCAAATTTATTGCAGGTACACCCGCACCCACAGCTGACAGAGCAGTCGTGGACCACAGTTTTCAGGTTTCTTGTACCCTATTTTTTGATAGCCTCGAAGATCAGGACATCTACCAGTCAGATCCTCTTCATCTGGATTTTATAGAGAAATATTCCAGCATGTGGAAATCTGTAAAAGTCTACGATATTTCAATTTAACAAAACCCTGATTGGGATACTCTTCGTAAATACCTGAAATACAAAATATTCTGACATGAAAAATGTGAAGTGGATAATCGGAATGGTGTTGGTTGGATTTTGGGCATGTGAACCCAAAGAAGATCCGGCACCAACTCCCCAGGCGGATGTGGTGAAAGAAGCAATTTACACCACCATGAAAGAATGGTATTATTGGAATCAGGAACTTCCTGCAAGTGTGGATGTGACCAAATCTGCCACTAATGATGAATTTCTCAGCGGGATAATCTTCAAGCCTCTTGATCGGTTTTCATATTTGACGACAACAGAGGCTTTCAACAATTCTTTCGTGGGCAGAAATGCCGGACATGGTTTTGGGTTCGCTTTCGATGCAGCGGAAAGGCTTTACCTTACCTTTGTATTTGATGAATCTCCTGCCGGAAAAGACGGTTGGAAAAGAGGATGGGAGATCACTCAAATAAACGGAAAACCGATCGCTGAATACAAAACCAGTACAGGCGGATATGATTTTAAATTGGGCAATACCGATCCCGGAGTTACCAATACATTCACTTTCAAACTTCCTGACGGGACCACCACTTCCCGCACAAATGTGAAAGCTGAATATCAGTCAAACTCAGTTCTTCATCAGGGTATTTTTGAGATTCCGGGCAAAAAAATCGGTTATTGGGCTTATCAAAGCTTTAAAGCAACGGCTGGCTTGACCCCAACGAGAAGTAGTGAAGTTCAGAGTTCGATGGAATATTTCCAGTCTCAGGGCATCAATGAATTGATTATAGACCTGAGGTACAATGGAGGAGGATCTGTCGCGGTAGCTGAGCAAATTAGCAATTACCTGATTCAGTCTTCGAATTCCAATAAGTTGATGTATACCAACAAGTTGAATTCACTTAAAACCAGTCAAAACACCTCAAAAAACTTTAGTAAAATTGGCTCTTTAAACCTGAATCGGGTTATTTTCATCACTTCCCGTGGATCAGCATCTGCCTCTGAATTGGTGATCAATAACCTGGATCCATACATGGATTTGGTTTTGATCGGAGATAATACTTTTGGAAAACCTGTCGGTTCATTCCCACTTTCCAGCTACAACCGAACGTTGAAAGACAATAACGTGGAGTTGGTTCCAATCACATTTGCGACTGCCAATTCCGCCGGAAAAGCGGAATATTTTGATGGATTTCCAGCTGACTTTCCCATAGGGGACTCTCCGCAGTTTTCCTGGGGAGATAAAAGAGATCTGAGACTCGCAGCTGCACTCCAATACATTCAAAACGGAACTGTCAGCGGAAGAATGCTTAATACGTATTACAGACCGCAATGGGAAATGATTGATGCTTTCAAAGGATTGCAACAGGAATTCCCTGCCTACTAAAGCAAAAGCCCGATCAAATGGTCGGGCTTCTTTTTTACTTCTTGTGCCTGTCGATCAGGACTTGCATGACTTCATCCAATTCGTAACCCTTAGCTTCCAAAAGAATCAAATAGTGGAAAAGTAGATCCGCAGCTTCGCCTAAAAAAAGCTCCTTGTTGTCATCTTTTGCCTCAATCACAATCTCCACAGCTTCCTCTCCTACTTTCTGAGCAATCTTATTGATGCCTTTGGCAAAAAGCGATGCTGTGTATGATTTTTCTGATGGGTTATTCTTTCGATCCTTGATAATTGCCCTAAGCTGATCGATAAATCCTGTCTTAGAATCGTTGAATTCGGCGAAGCAAGTGTCAGCACCTGTATGACACACCGGCCCTTTTGGATTGGCTTTGATAAGAAAAGAATCTCCATCGCAGTCGACCAAAATACTTACCAATTCCATGAAATTCCCGGAAGTTTCACCTTTCGTCCAGAGGCGGTTTTTGCTTCGACTGAAGAAGGTAACCATTCCGGTTTCTTTGGTCTTTTCCAAAGCTTCCTCATTCATGTAGCCTTGCATCAGGATTTTTCCGGTCAAAGCATCCTGCACAATTGCAGGAACCAAGCCATCCATTTTATTAAAGTCGACGTTCATTTTTTTCAAATTTTATTTTTGAAATAGGATGGAAACAGGTTTGATCCTGCTTATTTCACCCTGACTTGTCAGGGTTTATTTCTAATGTATTTCAAACGTATTTCTATTACTTTCTAACACTTATCCCTTCCCTTTCAAGATATTTTTTTAATTCCGGAATCGGAATTTCTTTAAAGTGAAAAATACTCGCAGCCAACGCTGCATCTGCTTTTCCGAAGGTAAACACATCTTTGAAATGTGCCATAGTTCCCGCTCCGCCAGAGGCAATAACAGGAATACTCAACATGGAAGAAATTTCCGCTGTGATCTCATTGGCAAAACCGGTTTTCACTCCGTCGTGATCCATAGAAGTAAGCAAAATCTCTCCTGCTCCCCGATCGCAAACTTCTTTTGCCCAAGCCTGAGTTCGTAATAAAGTTGGCTTTCTGCCTCCATGAGTATGCACAAAATCGATCCCGTCAACTTCTCGGGTATCAATCGCCACCACAATACATTGAGAGCCAAACTCCGCTGCCATTTCATCAATGATTTTGGGATTCTGGACAGCTGCAGAATTGATTGAAATCTTATCTGCACCGGCATTCAGCAGGAATTTTACATCCTCGATGGTAGAAATCCCACCTCCTACTGTAAATGGAATATTGATCGCTTTGGCCACTTTGGTCACCAATTCAGCCAAGGTTTTACGCTTATCGACAGTTGCCGTAATATCCAAAAAGACAAGTTCATCGGCGCCTTCATCGGAGTAAATTTTGGCCAACTCCACCGGATCCCCGGCATCTCGAAGGTGCACAAAATTTACCCCTTTGACCGTGCGGCCATCTTTGATATCAAGACAGGGGATGATTCTCTTAGTCAGCATTTTAGGATTGGAAAATTTGAAAATTGTAAGATTTGAAAATTGGGACTCTCGGTTGAAAGGTTGGAAAGTGGTAAGGTGGTAAAATTGAAAAGCCGCAAATTTTGGGAGTTGCAAGCTCCTAATTTTGGCGATCTCACACGTTATCTCGCTTCTTGACTCTTGTTTCTTGTGTCTTGATTCTTGTGTCTTGATACTAGCGTCTTAATACTTATGTCTTATCCAAAGCTCGCCAATTCCTCCAGTGTCACTCTTCCCTCGTAATAGGCCTTTCCAACAATTGCACCATAGACTCCGGATTTTTCAAGTTCTTCCAAATCCTTCACCGAAGAAACTCCTCCGCTGGCGATCAGTTTGATCCCCGGTATTTCCTTCATGATCTCGATATACAAATCCGTGGAAGGTCCTTGAAGCAACCCATCTTTGGCCACATCGGTGCAAATCACATAGCTGATCCCTTTCTCAAAATAGCTTTTAATAAAAGGAATCAAATCTACTCCGGTTGTCTCTTCCCAGCCTCCAACAGCTATTTTTCTGTCTTTGGCATCCGCTCCGAGGATGATCTTTTCAGCCCCAAACTTCTGTATCCAAGAGTCAAACAAAACCGGATTTTTCACCGCAACGCTTCCACCGGTCACTTGCCTCGCACCAAGGGAAAAGGCTTTCTCGATTTCGGCATCGGCCTGTATTCCCCCACCGAAATCCACCAGCAAACTTGTATTTGCACAAATCCGCTCCAAAACATCCGCGTTCACGATCTTTTTAGCTTTGGCACCATCAAGATCAACCAGGTGCAATCTGCGAATTCCCGCTCCTTCAAATCTCTTTGCCATTTCGAGCGGGTCATCGTGATATTCTTTTTTACTGCTGTAATCGCCCTGACTGAGTCGGACACATTTGCCTCCGATGAGGTCAATGGCTGGAATTATAAACATTCTAGATTGGAAAATTGAAAGATTGGAAGATTGGAAGATTAGTTGGAAAGTGGCAAGGTTGCAAAGTTGCCCACGGCCCTACTTTTTAATAAGATCAAAGTACACTTTCTCCGGTAGCCATCGGTGCGTATTTCGTAGCTCGCATTTCTTATTTAATACCATTTACTTCTCACCACTTATACTTTAAATACCAAGAAAATTCTCCAACAACTTCTCCCCGACTGTGCTGCTTTTCTCAGGGTGCGCCTGAATCGCCCAGAAATTATCGCGATGCAAAATCGCCGAGAAATCATGAATGTAATGTGTAGTAGCAATCGAATACTCGCTCATTTCTGCATAAAAGCTATGTACGTAATACACGAATGGGTTTGCTGGAAGACCATTTAGCAAAGGATCAGCAGTAAGATTCTCCAACTCATTCCAACCGACATGCGGTACCTTAAATTCCTGAGAATTCTCGGGAATGAATCGCTTCACTTTCACCGGAAAAACTCCCAAACATTTGGTGTCATTTTCCTCGGTATGCTCACAAAGCAACTGCAAACCCAGACAAACACCCAGAAATGGCTGTTTCAAATCCTTAATTAACAAATCCAGTTTTCTGGCTTTCAGATAAGTCATCGCCGTACTGGCTTCTCCCTGACCGGGAAAAATGACTTTGTCCGCAGCCCTGATTTTGGCCGGATCGTCTGTGAGTTCGGCATCCGCACCCAATCGCTCCAGCGCATAAAGCACTGACTGGACATTGCCTGAGTTGTATTTGATGACAGCTATTTTCATAATTGAAGACGGAAGACGGAAGACGGAGGACGGAAGTGGATGTACTTCGGTCTTCGGTCTTCGGTCTTCGGTCGTTTTTATTTATCCATCTTTTCCGCCAGCATCTCCTCCAGCACCGCCTCGATTTCAGGAAGTGACTCAAAGAGTTGCTCGAAACTTTCGATCACAAAATATTTATCCTGAAAGTGATCTTTCCAGTATTCCTGATTCATAATCCGGCGGACGTCATACGGATAATGGGCGGGTTCATCAGAAAGACTAAACTTCGTCTCACCTGCCGAACTCATTATCCCTGCCCCGTAGATCTTCATACCGCCGTCCTCTTTGATCAGGCCAAACTCGATCGTAAACCAATAAATCCTGCTCAGCAACTGGATCGCCCAAGGATTATCAATATGCTTCAGCGCTATTCCGGAAAGCTCCTCCAGAAAGTCCACATAATGCTGATTGGTCAGCAAAGGCATGTGGGCAAAGGCATCATGAAACATATCCGGCTCCTCAAGATAATCGAGTTGGTCCATCTTGCGTAGCCAGGTTGATGAAGGAAATCGCCTGTTGTTCAGCAAGCCGAAAAACAAATCATCGTCGATCAATCCGGGCACAACATGTACGGCCCATCCGGTCTTCTTGGCCAGAACTTTGTTCAGTTCTTCGAAATTGGCAATCTTATCAGCAGAAAACTTTACTTCCTCCACTCCTTCCAAATAAGCTTTTGACGCTGCTTTGGGGAGATTTGGCATTTGCCTTTCAAAAAGAATCTTCCAAACATTGAAATCTTCTTTTGTATAGGACTCGTACTCCTGCTTCAACTCTTTTAATCTCGGGTCACTGAAGACCCAATTTTTAGGTTTATCAGTCATTGTATACTTGGGTTAATATTTTCTCTTTAAAACTAAAAAAGGCCTAAACCGGAACGGAATAGGCCTCAATATTTTTTATCCAAAAACCAAAGTCATTCCTTTTCCTCAGCTGAGGAGATGATAAGAATGGTGTACGTAGGTTCTTGGCGTTGGATTCATGTTTCGAATTTAAGCAGGTTAGCATCTAGGACCAACTTTATTTTACAAAAGGTCGAAAGTTTTCCGCATCGCAAAGCTTTGTCTGATCCAGGATGCAAGTCTGGCGCTTTGTGCAAAATCAAGTGTCTGCTGTCCATCCGAATAGGCTTTGTCTGGTATTTCGTGAGATTCGTAGATGATTCCATCCGCACCGGACATCACTCCTGCAAGGGACATTTGAGGGACGTATTCACGAATTCCGATTCCATGAGACGGATCCACGATCACCGGCAAATGAGATTTTGATTTCAAAATCGGAATTGCATTCAGGTCAAGCGTATTTCTGCTTGCCCGCTCATACGTTCTTATTCCTCTTTCGCAGAGAATTAGTTTTTCATTTCCTCCGGAAAAAACATATTCCGCAGACTGAAGTAATTCTTCAATCGTACCGGAAATACCCCGCTTGATCATGACAGCTTTGTCCACTTTTCCCAATTCATCCAGCAAGTTGAAGTTTTGAGTATTTCTCGCACCGACCTGATAAATGTCTACGTATGGGTACATTTCTTCAATCTGAGAAACCTGCATTACCTCGGTTACGATTTTGATTCCGGCTTCGCTTGCGATTTCATACCAAAGTTTCAGTCCGTCAATTCCCAAACCTCTGAAAGCATACGGACTACTTCTTGGCTTGAATACTCCACCACGCATCATTTTGATTCCGTTATCTACGCAGTGTTTGACCACAGAACGAATCTGCTCTTCAGACTCGATGGAGCAAGGACCGGTAATGATAGCCATTTCCCCGTCTTTGATCTGAACTCCGTCACCGAGATCTACAGAAGTTGGCTTGGCTTTCCATTTTTTGGAGACGAGTTTGTACTCATCGGAGACGATGTGAATGTCAACGATTCCGTCCATTTGGCCTATTTTTCGGATGTCGAACTCATTTTTTCCGATGCCGATCAGGTAGTCTCCTAATTGGGTTTTTACCTCGGTGGTTTTGTAGCCAAGGCCATTAACCTGAGAGATCAACTTTTCTTTTTGTCCTTCGGAAATATCGGGTTGAAGCTGGATAATCATGTTTATGTACGATTTAGGAAGTTTTTGATAGAAGTCAGGCTTTTTGAAACAGGTGTATATGGGATTAAAAGGATATTTTTTTCAAATCCCCCTTACCCCCTTTGAAAAGGGGGAGTTGGCATATCCTGAACTTTTGCCCATATTTCAATAGTCAACTCCAAACAAATAACTTATTAACTAATAACTGATTTTATATATTCCTGAATGTCCTCAGTCAGGTTTTTTGCGTCTTTGATTTTCTTAATGAAAGCCGATCCTATGATCGCTCCATTGCTATACCTGGATACCGTGCTGAAAGATTCTGAATCCGAAATCCCGAAACCGATCAGGCGTGGATTCTTCAAATTTAAGGCCTTCACTCGCTCGAAATAGGCAATCTGTTCTTCGCTGATTCCTGTTTTAGCACCTGTAATGCTGTGGGCAGAGACCATGTAGATGAATCCGTCTGAGTTGGAATCGATCTCCCTGATCCGGTTTTCGCTCGTTTGAGGGGAAATCAGGAAAGTATTAAACAGGCCATACTTGTCGAAAATTGGCTTGAACTCATCTAAATATTGCTGCATTGGAAGATCCGGAAGGATCAATCCATCTATGCCAACTTCCTGGCATTTCTTGCAGAATTCTTCCATTCCGTATTGGATGATTGGATTAAGATATCCCATCATCACAACCGGAATGCGGATTTTAGCTCTGAAACCTACCAGTTGGGAGAAAAGCTTTTTGAGGCTCATCCCATTTTCTAGGGCAATCATATTGCTATCCTGAATAGTGGGTCCGTCTGCAATCGGATCGGAATAAGGAACCCCAATCTCGATGATATCTGCTCCGCCTGCCTGAATCGCCTCCATGATCGGAAGTGTGTCTTCAAGATTTGGGAAACCCGCAGTGAAATAGATCGAGAGAACCCGTTCTTTTTTATGGTTGAATAAGTAGTGTATTCGGTTCATAATGTTGGATGTTTAATGACAGATGACCGATGTTGGAGCGTTGGATGTTTAAATCATCCGTCATCCAGCATCCGTCATCTAATTTTTTAATAACCTCCCCACTTAATATAGGTGTCCAAATCCTTGTCTCCCCTACCGGAAAGGTTGATTACAATCACATCATCGCTTTTGTAATCGATCATTTGCAAGGCATGAATCGCATGCGCAGTTTCGATAGCAGGAATGATTCCCTCCGTTCGGCTCAGCTCAATTCCGGCTTTCATCGCATCTTCATCCTCAACTGCAACGAATTCTGCCCGACCGATATCAAACAAATGTGCGTGAACAGGACCAATTCCGGGATAGTCCAACCCTGCGGAAATAGAATGAGGCTCGACGACTTGACCATCTGCAGTTTGCATCAGGAGAGTTTTTGATCCGTGCAAAATCCCGGAGGTTCCTAACACTGTAGTAGCAGCGGATTTACC
>VFKK01000110.1 GCA_009885605.1 Cyclobacteriaceae bacterium
ATCAGGGACTTGGTCAGCCAACCTTAATAAGTCTTTCCAACACGATTGAGAAAGATAAAAATGGATATTATGGAGCTCTCAAAAAGGCTCAGCGCTCGAATGAAATCACGAGTTGGCTGGATTATTTTGCTGAAAATGTGATTAAAGCCCAGCAAGATGCAGAGCGGTTAATTCAATTCACTTTGAAGAAAACCAAGTTTTTTGACCTGAATCGATCCCGATTGAATGAGCGGCAAATCAAAGTCATAAGTAGAATGCTGGAAGAAGGACCTGATGGGTTTGAAGGCGGAATGAGCGCGAAAAAATACATGGCTATCACAAAAGCTTCGAAGCCGACAGCGACGCGCGATCTTCAGCAGTTGCGGGAATTGGGAGTTTTTATTCCCTCCGGAGGCGGAAGGAGTGTAAGTTATGATCTCTTATTGGAAATATGAATTGCATGTAAGGGATGGCTTAGACCCAAGTTGCCTGTTTCTTCGCGTCCATTTTTTCCGGGCAACCCTCCCATAAAGGCCTATTTCTTCTATCTTTGTCCCTTGTTTTGAGCGGGATGCCCCGCGTGAGGGATAGAAGCGGTATCCTACGGACCCCGATAGCCATCGGGGGAAGTGATACAAGCGGATAGCCCGACCCCGGCCTTTTCGGCAGGGGGCACGCCCCAAAAACCATCACCTATTTGCCCACAAGAAAGTAAATTGTGAAAACGTATCAGGAATTTAAACAGGTCGATTATCCCGGAATAGGGGAATCTGTCCTTCAGTATTGGAAAGAAAATAAGATTTTCGATCAATCCATCGCAAACAGAGAGGGTGCGGAAACGTTCACGTTTTTTGAAGGTCCGCCTTCGGCAAATGGAACTCCGGGGATTCACCATGTGATGGCGCGTGCGCTGAAGGATATTTTCTGTCGATATAAAACCCTCAAAGGCTTTCAGGTAAAACGTAAAGGCGGCTGGGATACGCATGGACTTCCCGTGGAGCTTCAGGTGGAAAAAGAGCTGGGAATTACCAAAGAAGATATAGGCAAGAAAATCTCTGTGGAGGAATACAATCGTAAATGCCGCGAGACGGTGATGCGATTCAAAAACGAATGGGATGATCTTACCGAGAAAATCGGCTATTGGGTGGATCTGGACGATCCCTACATCACGTTTGATTCCAATTATATCGAGAGTTTGTGGTCGCTGCTTCGCAAACTTTACGACAAAGGTTTGCTGTACAAAGGCTACACGATCCAGCCATTTTCTCCCGCTGCGGGTACAGGTTTGAGTTCGCACGAACTCAATCAGCCTGGCACGTACAAAGACATCAAAGACACTTCCGTCACAGCTCAGTTTAAACTGAAAGGAGAAGATAATACGTTCATCCTTGCCTGGACTACCACGCCTTGGACTTTGCCATCCAACTCAGCTTTGGCGATCGGTGAGAATCTGGATTATGTGAAAGTGAAGACTTTCAACCCGTATACTTTTGAGCCGGCGACGGTGATTTTGGCTGAAGCCAGAATGAGCTCTTATTTGAATCCGAAGGCTGCTGATCTTAAACTGGAGGACTATAAAGCAGGCGACAAATTGATCCCTTTCGAGGTGATCCAAGAGTTCAAAGGTAAATCCATGCTGGGCTGGGGGTATGAGCAATTGTTCCCGATTGGAGGATTGGAACTGCCTAGACCTGCCTTCACGGTGGTTTCGGGTGATTATGTGACAACCGAAGACGGAACCGGAATCGTCCATCTGGCGAAAGCTTTTGGTGCAGATGACTTTCGAACTCTGGTGCAGAATAATGTTCCCGGTGTATTTGTGAAAGACGAACAAGGAAATGAAATTCCGATCGTGGACAAGCAGGGAAAATTCATTCCTCTTGTCGGAGAATATCTTTTGGGGAAGATGAAAGAGCATGGAATCACTGCACACAAAGAGTATGGTGTCGATGATTTCTTTGTGAAGAATTACCCGAAGGATGATGAGAATGCGGCTGATTACAAAAACACAGACGTGATCATCTCTATCATTCTGAAAAATGAAAACAAGGCCTTCAAGGTCGAAAAATACGAGCACAGCTATCCGCATTGCTGGAGAACTGACATGCCGATCCTTTATTACCCGATGGAAAGCTGGTTTATCAAAACCACCGCTTACAAGGATCGTATGGTCGAGCTGAATAAAACCATCAACTGGAAGCCGGAAGCAACCGGAACTGGTCGATTTGGCAACTGGCTGGAAAATCTGGTGGACTGGAACCTAAGCCGCTCCAGATTCTGGGGCACGCCGCTTCCGATCTGGAGAACAACTGACGGGACGGAAGAGAAATGCATCGGCTCTATCGCTGAGTTGAATGCTGAAATCGCGAAGTCAGTGGCCCAAGGATTCATGTCAAAATCGCCCTATGAAGGAAAGGAGCTCGATCTTCATCGTCCTTTTGTGGATGATGTGATTTTGGTTTCTGACCAGGGAGAGAAAATGTTCCGTGAGGCGGATCTGATCGATGTCTGGTTTGACTCAGGTGCCATGCCATATGCTCAATGGCATTATCCGTTTGAAAATGAGGAAATTTTCAAAGCCAATTATCCGGCTGACTACATCGCAGAAGGTGTAGATCAGACGCGTGGCTGGTTCTTTACGTTGCACGCCATTGCCGTGATGCTTTTCGACAGCGTGGCATTCAAAAATGTCATAGCCAACGGACTTGTCCTGGACAAAAGCGGCAACAAAATGTCTAAGAGATTGGGCAATGCGGTTGATCCGTTCAAGACGTTAAAAGAATACGGACCGGATGCCTTGCGCTGGTATATGCTCAGCAATGCCAACCCTTGGGATAACCTGAAATTC
>VFKK01000083.1 GCA_009885605.1 Cyclobacteriaceae bacterium
ACTACCAAAAGGTCAGACTCAAAACTTAAAGAACCGCCGTATACCGAACGGTACGTACGGTGGTGTGAGAGGACAGATAGGGAACTAATCCCTATCTTCCTACTCTATTTCACTTCGTGAAAGTATTCCCGGTCAAAAATCCTGGAGTAAATCCAGGCAGGAACCTGATCATGATAGGGCATCAAATCTTTTAGAACTGCCTGCTGGGTCTGATGTGCTTTCATTACTTCCAAAACCCGGTGAAAATAGGGCTGAGTTAAAACAGAAAAATCAGGTTTTGGAAGGCCCTGATTAAGATCCTTTGGATAATTTCTCTGAAACCCGGATGAAAGCTTGAGCGCAACCTGAATCTGTTTGGGTGATAGGGTCACTTGAAAAAGCTGAGTTGGGGGAAAATTTATTTTCCCGGAATTCTCAAGAAAAATCTGCTCTACAGCCATGCCACTTAATTTATGATCAGAATGACCATAAAGGCCAACTTTTGAATCATATGAAAGAAGAACATCAGGTTTAATCTGATTTATCCACTCAAGGGCAATTCCTTTGATACTATCCAATCCCATTTCATCCAATCCGCCATCCGGAAAATTCAGAAGATGCAGCTTTTCAACACCAATGATCTCAGCAGATCGCTGCATTTCCAGGGTTCTCAGATCTGCCAATTCTTGTTTTGTGTAGGCTTCTCCGGAGTTTCCAGCTTCGCCTTTCGTAAGACAAATCAGATGAACTTCATGGCCTTCATCGATCAGTTTCATGAGAGTGCCAGAGACTGTGACCTCATCATCAGGATGCGGGAAAAAAGCCAAAATCCGAAGTTTGGAAGTTGATTCTACTAAGCTCTCCTTTTGCGGAATATCAGAATCATGCAGCTGACTCCTTCCAACAAGAATCAGTACAAAGGGAAATAGCAGGAGAATCAATACGATTACTCCTGCTATTCTTATTAAAATTTTTCTCAATCTTCAATAGTAAGCGTGCTCAAGAATGTGACAAGGTCTCTAAGCTCTCGCTTGGACAGGATTGTTCCCATTGGAGGCATACTTGAAGCTGCAAGTTTGGAAGTCTTGATTTCTGACTTAGCGATCAGCTTTTCCGGTTCGGCGCCAACCTTAACAGTAATCCCGGCTTTAGACTCAGAAATCATAGTACCCGTCATCTTCTCGCCAGTATTCAATTCGATCGTAACCATTCCAAATCCCGGAGACAATCTTGCACTAGGATCTACCAAAGCTATTAACAACTCTTCGCGGCTCAATTTATTTCCAATTCCATTTATTCTTGGTCCGGCATTTCCGCCCATGTCATCGTAAGCATGGCAACGGATACACTGAGCAGTTTGGTTTTGGAAAAAGATATTTCTTCCTGTTCGGACGCTTCCCTCAGCCAAAGCTCCCGAATACTTTTTCCATTCTACTCCTTCGGCTTTTTCATCGAGTAATGCAGTGAATTTCGTTTTGAGCTCCGGAGAATTGGTCGCTGTCACAGCTTCTTCCAATTCAATCCAAGTTCCTTCCGGAAGTTTGCCTTTCTGGAAATCTGATAAAATCAAATCCCAAACTTTCAAGCTTTTGCTTTCAGGAAGTCCTCCTAACGTAATCAAGGCGGTTTGTTTTTCAGCAATAGTTCTTTTCTGGATGATGTCGGTCAAAAGCTTCACTTTTTGCTCATTTGGCAACGAGGTTTCGGAAAGCATAGAAAGACCAGCTACTCTTAATCCTTCTTTGTTGTCACTCATGGCAAATGTAATTGCCTCAGACAATAAAGTTGAATTCATGGTATTCAAAGACATCAATGCCTGAACTTTCACAGCTTCAGACGGATCAGTTTTAAGTTTTCCAAGAAGTTCTTTTTCAGTTGCTATTAAGGCTAGCTTACCCATTGCTTTCGCAGATTCCACTCTGATTTCTTCTTCTGAAGAATTCAGCTGAGCGAGCAAAGCATCTTTTGAAACTTCCCTAACTATACCCGGATCACGCTCCACAACTCCTCTATATCTGCCATCCACCCGATCGACAAGGGAAGGTTTTGCCCAGGTTCCGATCGCAGCAATTGCTTCTTTTTTCAAAGGCAAGGGAATATCAGTTTTGCCAGAGTAGGCCAATAAGTTATTCAGGTTTTTCACCTCTCCTACCCGCTGATTCGCACTAATGACTCTTCGCATCAAAGGTTCGCTTTGAAAACTTGAGCTTGTAGCCAAATCAGCCAAAGCTGGCAATGCAGCCGGAACAGAAAAATCATCGTGAATGGCACGAGCAGCTTCCGTCACAATCAGTTCATCTGAATCCTGAAGGAAGTTGGCCAATTCTGGTGATTCCAGCCTCCTAAGTGCAATGACTGCTCCCATTCTTACTGCTTTGGAAGAATGAGATGATAGGGCGGCTAAAGGCGCAACCTGACCAATTCTTGAAAGTGCCAAAGTTGCAGCATGTCTCAAATAGGCATCGACATCATTATTTGATTCCAAAAGAGCAATCAAAGGCTGAACAGCTTCTTGATTTGACGTTCGGCCCAAAGCCTCTGCGCTGAAAAAACGAACACGCGGTTCACTGTCTTTCAGGCCTGCAATCAATTCTTTACCAGCTTTTGAATAGCGAATATCTCCCAGCCACTTCGCAGCCTGAGCTTTAATCTCAGGGTCAGAATCGCTTAATAATTTGACAATTCCATCCGCATAGGACATGTCTTCCATTCTTGCCAACTGGCTCAAACCGATAATGGAGTGGATTCTTGCGTACTGATTTGACTTATCTGCGATGACTTCTTCGAAAATCTCTGCGCCGTCATCCTCACGCTTTACCAATTCAAATTGAGCTTTGCGACGAACTCTCAAATCTTCATGATAAAGTCTGGTTTTTAATTCTTGTTCATCCAATTTTTTGAAATCAGACTTTAATTGATTCTCAGTGTCTTTTTGAAGTTCCCAGCCTTTAGCGCTTTCATCCTCAAGCTTCCAAATCCTTCCGTAATTTTTGGTGCCCCAGCCATCTATCCAATCAGCAACATATAATGCACCATCCGGTCCAAAGTCCAAACCAGTTGGCAATACGCCTGAAAGGATCTGCTCCGTGGTTGTCATTTCGAAGCTTGCTCCTTTTGGCTTAAGTTTGAATGCGTGGATTCCTGAACGAGCCGGGCTTCCGACAAATTCTACGACAAAAAAGCTATCCTTCCACTTTGGTCCCAGACCAGTTCCCGGATTGAAAACCATACCTGTTGGACCACTGACATAGTTTTGAATACAAGGAGTGATGAAAGAAGCCTGTCCTTCCCAACGAGGTAAATACAGCTTCTCGTCCATCCAAACTTTGTAAGTATTGTTATCAGGATCACGGTATTTCCCAAATTGCCAATTGATCCTCCAACCCGAGTCCGAACCATTAGTTAAGTAAACCAATCGCTCCTTTTCGCCTGCATGATCACCATCGTTATCTACTGAAATCAGGTTATTATAAGCATCAAAAACAAACTCATGGGTATTTCTGACGCCCATTGCAAAAATTTCAAAATCACTTCCATCCGGATTTGATCTTGCTATTACCCCGCGATTTGGGTATTTCCATTCGGTGCCATCAGGCCCTTTTCCATTAAAGCCTATATCTCCGATTCCCCAATAAACGCGTCCATCCGGACCCATTTCCAAACCGGACATACCGTGTGCTCCAAAGCCAATATGAATGCCGTAACCATGAGAAATGGAAGTCTTTTCGTCCATGATCCCATCATCGTTTTTGTCAACCAATCTCCAAACATCAGGGCCAACTCCGACATACAAAGCATCCTCACCCATCATTACCGCGCCGGCTACATCAGTTACCTCATCGTTGAAGTCCTCAACGGCCATTTGCGACCAATCGGCCAGACCATCACCATCCGTATCTCTCAGCTTGAAAACTTGCTCCTTTTGGACAGTCATGTCTCGCCAATCGTGAGAACCATCACCATTTAAATCTGCGAGCCATTCATTTTCTGCAGATCGCTCCGGTGAAAGCTCTGAATGAAGAAATGCTCTTTTATCTTCAATTGTCTGAAGACTTATAGACCGGATTTCCCAATCCTGATGACCACGAATATCAAATTCGGAGTCCTTTTGTCTATTAGTTCGGGAATAATAAAGATCACCATTATCCGTAATGTGAATTGCAATGGGATCATAAACCAACGAATCCATGGCCCAAAGGGATAATTTCAATCCGGGGCTAAGAATTGGATTTACCTGGGCTTCAATTGCCTGAACCATCGGAGTAATCTCCTCTTTGGTGAAAGATTTAATCCGCAGATCAACAGGTTCTTCTTTTTTGCAAGAAAAAATTAAGGGAAAAGCTACCAGTCCCAACAGGACGGCACTCTTAAATTGGAATTTGGTGTGAGGCATGTTTGGGTTTGAGTTAAATTCAAACTCCAAATTAATCAAAAAGTGATTCGGGAAAAGCCCATTGGTATAAAGCTGGCATAAAAACAAAAATCCCGATCAAGGATCGGGATTTTGTGCACTTTAACCACTAACAACCATAAAACAAAAATGAATTAAGAGACTTGAAGTTTTCACTTCAAAGTCTTAGTAGTCGGTACGGGAATCGAACCCGTGTTTCATCCGTGAAAGGGACGTGTCCTAACCCCTAGACGAACGGGCCCTTTTTTAGCATTTAGCAATAGGGAGCGCAAAAATACTAATTTTTTTACAAAAACAAAGAAT
>VFKK01000136.1 GCA_009885605.1 Cyclobacteriaceae bacterium
GAAATTGCCAAGCAGGTTACTACAATGGTTCATAGCAAATCGGATTTTGAGATGGCCGAAAAAGCTTCAGAAATTCTATTTGGCAAGTCCTCTACAGAAGATCTTGCATCACTTGACGAACGAACGTTCCTGTCCGTTTTCGATGGGGTTCCACAGGTTCAGGTGAAGCGTGAAGAATACTCTGCTTTGAATGACGTACTCGACCTTTTTGGCGACATTACTCAACAAGTGATTTTCCCTTCCAAAGGTGAAGCACGCAAAATGATCCAAGGTGGTGGGGTAAGTATCAACAAAGCAAAAGTAGAGAACCCTAATCAACTTATTCAGTTTGGTTTGCTTCAGCAAAAATACCTACTGGTACAGAAAGGAAAGAAAAACTACTACATTATCGAAGTGATTTAAGTAAGTGATGCTTAGCGTAAAAGGGCTTGATTAATGAAATCTGGCCTTTTTTTTGGGTAATTTTTTATATCTACAAAAAATTAATCTGATTTTTTTTGACCCAAGTTTAATACCTTTGAGTTCATTTTTAGGATACAACGAACTCATCATGGCAGGCGAAAAAAATAAAGAAAAACTCATACTTGATTCAGCAGTAGCACTTTTTACCAGCAATGGATTTCAGGCTACCAGGATGGAAGATGTGGCCAAAAAGGCCGGAATCAGCAAAGGTCTTACTTACTTTTACTACAAAAACAAAGAAGATCTTTTCATGGCTTTGACCAAGAAAGCCTTTGATCAGTTCAAAGATGAATTCAGGGACGTATATCGCTCCAAAGGAAAATCCGGGCTTGATATGATCAATGATTTGGTTAAAAGAATACCTGAGTATGCACGTAAAAATCAAGTTTATTACGACGCAATTTTGAATTTTCTGGATCTTATGAAAAAATACAACGATCCAAAGCAAAGAGTTTTAATCAGTCCGCTGATTCTGCAAAGCGTTCATTTCCAAAAACTCCTGGAAATCCATCACGAACCGGCAAAAATCGGGGTAATGATGGTCAGTCAGGGAATCAAGGATGGAAGCATAAGACCTGAGCTTCAACCGGAAATCACGTTCTACACTATTTGGAGTATGGTTATTGGCTACGAAAAAATGAGCGGTCCGATTGAGTACGAAGGAAAGGAAACCAAAATAAATCCTGAAAACTGGCAGCCCGGATTTTTGAAACTTCTTCAGGATATGCTGAAAGGTACCATTCAAGCCACCAAACCAAATACGGTTCAGACCAGTCTTTTCTAAAATGAAATTCAGAAACATCTTTTTCATGGCTGCCCTTTTAATAGGATGCCAGGAAAAGCCGCAAATTGATATACTCATTAAAAATATCAACATCGTGGATATTGAAGGCGATTCAATTCTGAATTCTCATTATGTCCTGATCCGGCAGGACACCATTTTTGCAATTGGAGATGAGATTTTGGCAAGTCAATACAATCCTGCTGAAACCATCGACGGAGAAGGTAAATTTCTAATGCCCGGACTTTGGGACAACCATGTGCATTTTGGCGGAGCCGGATACATTGATGAAAATGTACAATTACTTCCACTTTACCTGGCATTTGGTGTGACCACTGTGCGGGATGCTTCAGGAGACATTAGTCTGGAAGTGCTTAAGTGGAGGGATGAAATCAATGAGCGAAAACGAATCGGTCCAAAGATTTTGACTTCAGGTCCAAAAATCGAAGGAATTGAATCTATCTGGCCGGGTGATTTGGAAGTCAGCTCAAGCGATGAACTTGATAAGGCGTTGGATTCATTGGAGATACTGAAAGTTGATTTTGTGAAAATCACAGATAACACCATGAAACCTGCTCTTTTTATGGAGGCTATCAAAAAAGCGACCGCTCGCGGCTGGAGTGTATCTGGTCATATTCCTGCTGCTTTGACTTTGGATCAGGTTTCCAAAGCCGGTCAAAAAACTGTGGAGCATCTTGGCTATATGCTCCGAGCCAGCACACCGAAAGAATCAGAAATAAGCGCGGGAAGAGCTTCCGGGAAATTGACCTCGATAGAAGCCAATGCCATTCAAATGGAAACCTTGGATGATTCTGTAGCGATGGCAAATTTCCGCCAATTGGCCTCCCAAGGAACAGGTGTGGTTCCTACACTATTGATCAGTTATAACATCGCCTACCTGGACGAAAACGAATTTGAAAAGGATACCATCCTCAATTATCTGGGACCCATGCTGAAGGAAAGCTATCAATGGAGAATTCAGAGAATGGCAACCGACACACCTGAAGACAGGCAGAATCGAAAAGATGGATTTGAAGCAGCGGCCAGATTATTACCGATGATTCAGGAATCAGGAATGAAAATAATTGCCGGTACCGATGCCGGTTACCTCAACACCTATGATTATCCTGGACTCGCTATTCACTTGGAGCTTCAGAAATTCGTGGAATACGGATTAACTCCGAGAGAAGCATTAATTGCTTCAGTTATTAACGGACCGGGATACTTTGGGATGGAAAAAGAGTTTGGAGCAGTAAAAGTTGGTAAAAGTGCAAACCTGCTTTTGTTAAACTCAAATCCTTGAGAATCAATTGAATCAACTTTAGACATTGAAAGAGTAGTCAAAGACGGAGTTTTTTATTCCAGATCTGCTCTGGACCAGATGCTGGCTGAAATCAAAAAATGGGTTGCTGAAAAAGAAGCCAACTAAAAAAAAGACCCGGTTTGAAGCCGGGTCTTTTTTTCGATAGTAACTTTTTAATGGACGTTTCCCATCATTTTTTTAATGATCGGGCTGAGTACCAAAAGTAATGCAGCCGAACCTACAACGGTATAAACGATCATAAGGAATTGGTCGGGCATAGCAGCCAAACCTTCTTCTGTTCCCCCGCTCGCCTCACCGGCGATTAATCCGGCGAAAAGATTACCAAGCGCAATTGACATAAACCAGATTCCCATCATCTGACCCGCATAAGCTCTAGGTGCCAATTTTGTTACTAAGCTTAGTCCAACTGGTGAAAGACTCAACTCTCCAAATGTGTGGATCATGAAAGTCATAATTAACCAGGTTGGTGCGGCAAGTTCACCTGAGGCAGCGATTTTGGTTGCGAAGTACATGACAAAGAAACCAACTCCAAGAAGTAACAAGCCGAAAGTGAACTTCAGAGGTGAGCTTGGCTCAAGGTTTCTCCTACCCAACCAAACCCAAAGTGCACCAAAAAAAGGAGCGAAAATGATGACAAAAAGTGAGTTGATTGATTGGAAATAGCTGGTTGGAATTTCCCATCCCAAAATGGTCCTATCCATAAATCGCTCTGCAAAAAGATTCAATGTCGAACCAGCCTGCTCGAATCCAGACCAGAACATGGCTGAAAACAAGAACAATATTGCGATTACGCCCACCTTATTTTTGTCAGCTTTGCTTAATCCTCCAAACGCAATCACATAGCCCAAATAACCAAAAGCCACCAACGCAATTACTGTTCCCGAGGCACTTGCTATCGCGGAAGCGTTGACTGGGATGACGCCCATCAACATAACTCCGACTAAAGCAATAAGAACTATCACGACAACTGATACAATAGATTTAAGCTTCTTTTGGCTTTTTCGTTCCGTATCAGTTGTGATTAAAGGCGGCTCGCCATACCCATCCAAAGTAGCTCCGGAAAGTTTATATTGAATCAGTCCAAAGACCATTCCCAGCCCGGCCAATCCAAATCCTAAATGCATGTCATATGTTGCCATCGTACCGCAAGCCAAAGGAGCAATAAAACCTCCAATGTTGATGCCCATGTAGAAAATAGAAAAACCTGCATCTCTTTTGGAGCTTCCGTCCGGATAGAGTTGACCAACAATTGAGCTAATATTTGGCTTTAGTAAGCCGGTTCCAACCACTATTAAAATAAGGCCGAGAAAAAATGAAGCAGTATCTATACTTGTTAATTCTACTTTCTCTCCGGTAGAACCATTTAGCAAAGCCGCAATTCCAGGCATTGCCATCATAAAGTGACCAAGCGCAATTATAATACCCCCATACCAAACTGACTTTTTCAATCCAAAAAGTCGATCTGCTAACCAGCCCCCGGGAAGCGCAAGAAGGTACACGCCCATTGTATAGAGTCCGTAAATCGCACCGGCGGTTTTGTCATCAAATCCCAAACCTCCATCAATGATTGCTTTTGTCATGAAGAGAATTAAGAGAGCTCTCATTCCATAGTAGCTAAATCGCTCCCACATTTCTGTGAAAAAAAGAGTCATCAAACCTTTTGGGTGTCCAAAAATTGTTGGGCCTTCAAATTCAGGTGTAAGTTGTTTTTCCAAGGATCGTATTATTTGGGTGAATTCTTTTTTTACAATGATACACGTTTTTACCACTTTTTTCCAAAGTTCATCATACGGTAAGTTCGACCCGTTTCCAAATAAAACCTCCTTTAAGTAATTCATTCTTGCCAATTCTTTATTGTCCCAAAAATCAAAACAAATAAAATTTTGATTTTGCTCCGTAATCGATTGTAAAGCTAAAAAATGAGGTTTTTTTGATTTTATTTTTAACAGTTTTCACTAATTTTGAGTAAATAATTTTCAGTTTAAAAACCCAATATGATATGCAGGACTTAGTTCTGGATCCCCAAATCTCCTCTACCTCTTTTCTTGATTTTCAAACCAAGGGAACCGAATTCTACAACCTATCGGCTGCAGAATTAATAGAGCAAGCCTTAGCCAGAAAAGAAGGCTATCTGACTTCCACCGGCGCTTTTATGGCTGACACTGGTAAGTTCACAGGAAGATCTCCACTGGATCGATTTATAGTGCTCGATGAGAAAACCCGCGATTCAGTTTGGTGGGGAGAGATCAACATCCCCTTTGATTCAAGCAAATTCGAAGGTTTACTTTCCAAAATGAAAACATACCTAAGTGGAAAAGACCTTTTTGTCAGAGATGCTTTTGCAGGAGCAGATCCAAATTACCGAATGAACATCCGAGTGATCAATACCTTAGCTTGGCACAATCTTTTTTGCCTAAACATGTTCCTCAGGCCCAATGAGTCAGAACTGGAGGATTTTCAGAATGATTTCACCATTATTTGCGCTCCGGAATTCCACGCGGATCCGGAAGAAGACGGGACCAAAAATCTAAATTTTGCAATTCTGGATTTAACCAGAAGAATCATTCTGATCGGCGGAACCGGTTATGCTGGAGAGATGAAGAAAGGCATTTTTTCAGTTCTCAACTTCCTATTGCCTACCGAAAGAAATATACTCTCCATGCACTGCTCCGCAAACATTGGTGAAGAAGGAGATACTGCCATTTTCTTTGGATTATCAGGAAC
>VFKK01000079.1 GCA_009885605.1 Cyclobacteriaceae bacterium
AAGCAGCAATGCAGGATTCTGTGGCAGTAGAAACCACACCGGTTGAAGAATGGATAAGTCTTTTTGACGGACAGACTTTAAATGGGTGGTCGAAATACGGCGGAGGAGAAGTTGGTAAAGCTTGGAAAATCGAAAATGGTGAGCTTTTCTTGGATGCCACCAACAAAGCTGGTTGGCAAACAGGTGACGGTGGTGACATCGTAACCAATGAAGAATTCGAAAATTTCCATCTGAAATACGAGTGGAAAATTGCACAAAACGGAAATAGTGGGGTCATGTTCTTTGTCCATGAGTCACCGGAATTTCAGTATCCTTGGAATACAGGACCTGAGATGCAAGTTTTGGACAACGCAGGGCATCCTGATGCTAAAATCATCAGCCACAGAGCAGGTGACTTATACGATCTGATCGTAAGCAGCGAGGAAACTGTAAAGCCATATGGCGAGTGGAATCAGGCTGAAATCATTGCCAACAATGGAAAACTTGATTTGCTCTTGAATGGTAAAACTATTGTAAGCACAACGATGTGGACCCCTGAGTGGGAAGCATTGATTGCAAAAAGTAAGTTCAAAGACATGGCTGGTTTTGGTAAATACAAAAAGGGGAAAATCGCCCTCCAGGATCATGGAGATTTAGTTTCCTTCAGAAATATTGTGATCAAGAAACTCTAAAAAAATGCCTCCGAAATCGGAGGCATTTTTTTTATAATCTTGTCACGTTTGATTTTTTGATGTATCCGATCTGATCTTTCCATTCTACTTCAAACCAAATATCCTTACTTGATTTGATTCTAACCCGATGTCCGGGTTCTACAGTCTCAATCAACTCCCCTCCTGCCGTTGGTTGGTCAACGATGAAAGTTGGACTGCTTGTCACCAATCCCGTGTTTGGACCTTTCAGGAAGTTGTTAACTGCAAAAATCACGATAATCAATAATACCGTAGGCCAATAATTGCTGCTCTCAGCATGCTTCCTTAGGGTGATCCAAAGGGAAATCAGAGAGCCCACCAAAAAGATCGCTAAAGCGCCAACAATAATTTCTTCATACTCCACCAAAAACAAAATAAATCTTCTCACGTCACTTACTTCATAACCTACCAGGTCATCCTGACCGGTTAAGCTTTTGATCTTGGTGAGGGTCTGCGGATTAGGGTTGAGATCGTAATATTTACTCAAGTAAAGTGTTGCCTTTTCTTTGTCTCCTATCCCCTCAGCAATGAAGGACATTTTAAGCAACATAGCAGGTGAATAGACTCCTAATTGGTAGTTTAACTGGTAAACTTCCATTGCTTCTTTATAACTCCTCTGTTCAAACAAAGAATCTGCTATAGCGAGATCGCTTACATCTGCTTGACAATGAATACTTTGTAAAAAGAGAAAAGAAATTATGAAAAGTTTTGCGAGAAAGATCGATTTAGGGTTTGGCATTTAAGTTTTGTCCGCTTATTTTTGCAGTCCAATTACGACAATGATCTGGCAAAAAGCAAGGCCAGAGAGTCAATTTGAAAGGTTTGAAGCAAGTTTTGGGGAGTTAAAACTTCTCAAAAAAGTGATCATGATTCTGTAGCTCAGCTGGTAGAGCAATACACTTTTAATGTATGGGTCCTGGGTTCGAATCCCAGCGGGATCACTTTAAGCTTAACTCGCAAGGAGTTAAAAACAATAGTTCGGGGTGTAGCGTAGCCCGGTATCGCGCCACATTTGGGATGTGGAGGTCGTAGGTTCGAATCCTGCCACCCCGACTTTATTTTCCGGTCCTGTAGCTCAATCGGATAGAGCAACTGCCTTCTAAGCAGTAGGTTTCAGGTTCGATTCCTGACAGGATCACACACAAATCGAGTACAGAAGCGGAATTACGTTCCGCTTTTTCTTTGTGCACCAATTCAAAAAAATGATTCTGTAGCTCAGCTGATAGAGCATCCCGATTTATCGGGAGGAAACAGGGTCCGAATAACAAATTAAAGAGAGAAAAATTATGATTCTGTAGCTCAGCTGGTAGAGCAATACACTTTTAATGTATGGGTCCTGGGTTCGAATCCCAGCGGGATCACAAAAGCAGACTAGAAATGGTCTGCTTTTCTTATTTATTGAAAGTTGATTTTTGAAAGTAACCCAAGCTGGTCCAGCATCCCGATTAATCGGGAGGGTCCTGGGTTCGAATCCCAGCGGGATCACAAAAGCAGACTAGAAATGGTCTGCTTTTCATTTTTATATCGTATTTTTTTGTTTCTTCTTTTTCAACCTTTTTTTAACTTCAGTTACTAGGTATGGCCTTCATGTACATTTTACATTCCAAAAAATTGAATAAGTATTACGTAGGGGCATGCACAAATTTGGAAAGAAGACTCTATGAGCACAACATTGGCCACTCAAAATTCACTTCCTTAGGTGTTCCTTGGGTGTTAATTCTCAAGGAGGAATATGAAGATTTAGTTTTTGCAAAGAAAAGAGAACTTGAAATCAAACGGAAAAAATCCAGAATTTTCATCGAAGAGTTAATTAAAAAAATCAATTTCAAAACCATAAAAAGCTAACTCAACTTATAGAGCATCCCGATTTTTATCGGGAGGGTCCTGGATTCGAATCCCAGCGGGATCACTTGAGTAAAAAAGCAGGCTTTTTGGTCTGCTTTTCTTTTTTCTCGAAATCGATCCTTAAAGTTCAATCGATCAATTCCCCCATGGAAATTCGCTTGTGAATCAGGTCAATTTTGACAAAGTTACAGCATGAAAAATCTGCTTTCCCTGATCTGCTTTTCGGTTCTGACTTTCTCTTGCAAAACCTTTTCAGAAGACCATTTTTTTGATCCGGGTATCTCTTCCGAATTAGCAGAATTCAGAACTACCCAAATTTCAGATCTCCACTATAAGTTAGGATTCGAAATACCGGATCAAAAGACCGACCCGATTCCTGCAACTCTGATTTTAGAATTGACAATTTCGGATGTCACACATCCCCTCATTCTTGATTTCAATGAAGATTCCAAAAACCTCCTTTTTCTCTCTGTCAATGGAAATCCCTCTGAAATCAATCATGAAAACGAACACCTCATCATTCCAAAGAAGAGCCTTACTAAAGGGAGAAATTCAGTCGAGATAAACTTTATCGCCGGCGATTTATCTTTGAATCGAAATGACGACTTCCTCTACACTTTATTAGTACCCGATCGGGCAAGTACACTGTTCCCTTGCTTTGACCAACCAAATCTGAAAGCCCATTATTCTCTCAGCATCACTACCCCAAAAGATTGGGAAGTCCTTGCTGGAGGCTCCCTAACCAGTAAAGAAAACCTCGGAGAATACACAAAGCATGTCTTTGCTAAGTCTGATCTGATGAGTAGCTATCTTTTTTCGTTCGTTGCCGGAAAATTCGAAACAGTGAGTTCATCGGATGGCTATCCCCAAACGATGCTCTATCGGGAAACAAATGCAGATAAAATCGAGGCGAGTATCCCTGAAGTTTTCAGGCTTCACCAAAAATCTCTCGATTTTCTGGAAGAATATACCGGATACAAATTCCCTTTTCAAAAGTTGGATTTTGCTGCTATTCCCATTTTTCAATATGGCGGGATGGAGCACGTGGGAGCAATTCAATACCGCGAAGGCGCGCTTTTTCATGATCAAAATGCTACTGATACAGAATTACTTAGCCGTGCTAAACTGATTGGTCATGAAACTGCCCACATGTGGTTTGGGGATCTGGTTTCCATCAAATGGTTCAATGATGTCTGGATGAAAGAGGTTTTTGCGGGATTTATGGCGGGGAAGATTGTGAATCCAACATATCCGAATATCAACCATGATTTATTGTTTTTAACCAGCCATTATCCTGCTGCATACTCGGAAGACAGAACCAAAGGAACCAATCCGATCCGTCAGGAATTGGGGAATCTCAAAAATGCCGGCTCGCTTTACGGAAGTATTATTTACGACAAAGCTCCGATCATGATGCGGCAATTGGAAACCGCAATGGGTGAAACGGCTTTTCAAAGAGGGATCCAGACCTACATCAAAACATTCGCAAATAAGAGTGCCAACTGGAATGATTTGGTGAGCATTCTGGACAAGGAGACCGAAATCGACCTTCAGAAATGGAGTGAAGTTTGGGTAAATCAATCAGGTAGACCCATCCTGTCTAAGGAAATCAATTATTCAGAAGACGGTACCATTTCCTCTTTTGTCATTTCTCAAAAAGCCGAGGATGGAACTGAGAAAGTTTGGCCGCAGCTATTCGACATCACATTTATTTATCCTGATAGTCAGAACACAATTTCCCTCTCCCTTCAGAAAAAAAACCTGAAAGTCAAAGAGGTGATTGGTATGAAAAAACCCTTGACAATCATTTACAATAGCAATGGTTTGGGATATGGCGTATTTCCTATAGATCTGAATTATGCTTCCAAAACACCAGAAATCGAGAATGAAGTGATGCGGGGCAATTCCTACATCAATATTTTCGAGAATACACTATTGGGAAATCTGGCTCCGCGTCAGGCTTTTGAAATTTTTCGCAAAGGGATTTTAGTGGAGAAAAATGAAATCATTGCCCAACTCCTTTCTTCTGAACTCAGCACCCTTTTTTGGAAGTTTCTATCCGAATCAGAAAGGGAATCCGAGCTTACTTCCCTTGAAGAAGACCTTTGGCAGCTTCTCCAAAACGGTCTGCCAATAAACATTAAAAAGTCTTTGTTCTCCGTTTACAGCGGAATAGCCTACTCCGAATCAGGTAAAAATCGCCTTTACAAGGTTTGGAATAAAGAGCTGGAGATTGCCAATTTGAAGTTGAACCCCGACAACTTTACCAACCTGGCAATGACGCTTGCGCTGTACGGACATCCGGAGGCGGAGCAAATTCTTAAAGAAGAGAAAGGAAGAATCAGTAATGCAGATAAGCTCGAAAGATTTGAGTTTTTGCGTCCGGCTTTATCCCAAGATCCGGCAGAGAGAGACTCCCTTTTCATTTCATTTAGGGAGGCGGCAAATCGGGAAAAAGAATCGTGGGTCTTGAGTGCTTGTGGTTATATTCATCATCCATTGAACCAGGAATCCAGTGTCAAACATGTAACCCTGGCATTGGAACTGATGGAAGAAATCCAGAAAACAGGAGATATTTTCTTTCCGAAGGGCTGGGTTTCCAACACGGTGGGGCAACATACCTCCAAGAAAGCTGCAGCTGACGTAAATGCATTTTTGAATTCAAGGCCGGACTATAATCCTGTCCTGAAAAATAAAATCTTACAGGCAACGGATAATCTGAGTCGGGCTCAGACCCTCTTTAAATAGAAGCTGATTAGAAATTCAAGGGATCCAAATGCTTGAAATGACCGTTGAGTTTGATCTTTTCTTTAGCACTTTCGATCGCTTTAATCACTGGAATTAATCGCTTGAAGTGTTTGATCAAAAACTCAATTCGCAGACTCTCGGATTCAATCTGAAGCAATTCAAGCTCTTCCTCGAGCTTCAGCCCGACTTTGTGGGCAAATGAATAAGAACTGACCGAAAAAGGATCAAACTCAACCGGATGATTTAATAAATAAAGTATTTCCTTCAGGTAAAAAACGAATTCAAGTTGCTGCACTTGAGTAACGGAATCATTATTATTCAGATATTCCACTTCTCCTCCTGGATATAATTTTCCAGGCATTGGATTCTCAAAATTCATCATCCGAAAAACCCTGACTCCCCTTGTTTTGATGTCCAGCCTGCCATCATCATACCGTTTAAAAATCTGCTCTAGCTTTACTTCTGTTCCAAATCCTGTTATCTGATTCAGGTAAGCACAAACCCCAAAACTGATTCCTTCCTGCTCAGCATCAGCCATGAGTTGACGATATCTCGGTTCAAAAATATGAAGATTGAGCTCCTCCCCCGGAAAGGCAATCAATTTGAGCGGAAAGAAAGGCAGGTACATGGATGAGATTTTTTAGAGAAACTCTGAAGGCCCAGATTGGTTTGCAAGATATTTTATTAGATAAAAAAAAACCGGCTTTAGACCGGCTTTTCAACTTATTTCTTTGCGATGTAGACCAATAAGTCTATTACTTTGTTTGAGTAGCCCCACTCGTTGTCATACCAGGAAATTACTTTCAGGAACGTACTGGAAAGTTGAATTCCCGCTTCAGCATCGAAGATGGATGTTCTCGGATCACCAAGGAAATCAGTAGAAACTACTGCATCTTCAGTATAACCAAGCACACCTTTCATGGTAGTCTCAGAAGCTTCCTTCATTTTGGCACAAACTTCAGCATATGTTGCAGGCTTCTTCAATCTAACTGTCAAATCCACCACAGAGACGTCAGGAGTAGGAACTCTAAAAGCCATACCAGTCAATTTACCGTTTAATTCAGGAATTACTTTTCCTACTGCTTTGGCAGCACCTGTAGAAGAAGGGATGATATTCTGAGCAGCACCACGTCCGCCTCTCCAGTCTTTTGCAGATGGTCCGTCCACAGTTTTCTGAGTTGCAGTAGTTGCGTGTACAGTGGTCATCAGACCTTCCTCGATTCCCCAGTTGTCATTCAATACCTTCGCGATTGGTGCAAGGCAGTTGGTAGTACAAGAAGCATTGGAAACGAAAACCATATCTGAAGTGTATGAACTTTCATTCACACCCATTACAAACATTGGAGTGTCGTCCTTAGAAGGTGCTGACATGATTACTTTCTTAGCTCCTGCATCAATATGACCTTGAGCTGTTTCTTTGGTCAGGAAAATACCAGTTGATTCGATTACGTAATCAGCTCCAACTTCGCCCCACTTAAGGCTTGAAGGGCTTTTTTCTGCAGTTACGCGGATTGTATTTCCGTTGACAACAAGGTGTCCGTCTTTTACTTCAACAGTACCCTTGAAAAGTCCGTGAGTAGAGTCATATTTAAGCATGTAGGCCATGTAGTCTACATCGATCAGGTCATTAATAGCCACTACCTGAACGTCTGCTCTTTCCTGGGCAACTCTGAACGCCAAACGTCCGATTCTTCCGAATCCGTTGATTCCAACTTTAATCTTGCTCATAATTATTTTGATTATTGTGTAGGTTTGATTCTTTAACGCCCGCCCGGTTCTGCCGCTTTTGGCTAAAAATCCCGAGGGAGGGCTAAGTTATTACAAATAATTGGCTAGCCCAAACGATCCGGAGTTATCTCCTAATTAGCATTGACTCAGTACAAATACAATCGATTTCGCTGGAAAAAATATTTTTTTCAATTTTGAAAAATCTCGAAAACATGAATGAATTGCCTAATTTCAATTACCATCAACCTGTTTTTTTAAATGTTCGTCAAAGCCATTCTTGAAGTTGCCGGATTCACCCGGGCCATTCATTCCATCTCCAGAAATTTTGGTGACACTCAAATTCAGCGCGGTTCGGCAACACTCTTTTTTGTGAATAACGAAGGATATGCATTGACCTGCAAGCATGTAGCTCAATGGCTTTCTCAGGCAGATCCTATCAACAAAAAGCACGATGAATATCAAGCTCAAAGCAAAACATTAAACGCCGGGCAGAAAGCAGGATTGGCAAAAAAACTTGGGTTAACGGTAGGACAAACTTCCGAAATGAGGATCACTTTTGTGGATTGTGTGGATACTATCAGCAACCTGAAATTCTTCCTTCACCCAGAATTAGATTTGGCAATTATCAAGTTTGACGGTTTTCAAAAAACTTTGTACACCAATCAGCCAAGCTTTAAAAAAGATGATAATCAGGTACAGCCCGGAGCGATGCTTTGCAGGATGGGCTTCCCTTTTCCGGAATTTTCCAATTACCGACTCAATCCGGAAACCCAAAATCTGGAATGGACTAAGGAAGGAACTGCCAGATCCCCAAGATTTCCAATCGAGGGAATGCTTACCCGGTTTTTAGGCGATGCAAATGGAAAAATCTATGGGATGGAATTGAGTACCCCGGGACTTCGTGGCCAAAGTGGTGGTCCCTTATTCGATTCAGAAGGGAGAATTGTGGGGATGCAAAGCCGGACTAAACATTTGCACCTTGGATTTGATATTGAGGACAAAACTATTGTTGCCCATGGCAAAACCAAAAAAGTGAATGACTATGCCTTTATCCATTTGGGAGAGTGCATTCATGTCTCCGTGATCAAGGAGTTCCTGAGAAAAAATAACGTTCCTTTCAAAGAAGAATAAAAAAGGCCGGTCAAACCCGGCCTTTTTCCTTTAAACTAGTTCCGCGAGAATATCATTGAAGGTCTTGCTTGGTCTAAGCGCCTTTGAGGTCTTTTCTTCATCCAGTCTGTAATACCCTCCAATATCCACTTTGGTGCCCTGAGCATCGTTATATTCTGCAAGTATTTTAGCCTCGTTTTCCTGCATCGCTCTTGCAATCGGTGCAAATTTAGCCTGAAGGTCGGCATCTTTTGTTTGCGCAGCAAGAGCCTCAGCCCAGTACATCGCCAGGTAGAAATGTCCTCCTTTGTTGTCTAATTTACCAACTACTCTGGCTGGTGATTTATCATTTTCAAGCCATTTTCCAGTAGCCTGATCAAGCGTCTCCCCAAGAAGAAGGGCTTTGTCGTTTTGGAAAGTTTGGCCCAAATGCTCAAGAGAAACTGCCAAGGCAAGGAACTCTCCCAAAGAATCCCATCTCAGGTGTCCTTCTTCCACAAATTGCTCGACATGCTTTGGAGCAGATCCACCTGCACCGGTTTCAAACAAGCCTCCACCATTCATCAGGGGAACAATTGAAAGCATTTTTGCGCTGGTTCCAAGTTCCAGAATCGGGAACAAATCAGTCAGGTAATCTCTCAGCACGTTTCCTGTAACAGAGATCGTATCCATTCCTTCTTTGATTCGCGCAAGAGAGAAATTGGTAGCCTCTTCCAGTGACATGATATGAATTTCCAAACCCATGGTATCGTGGTCCAGAAGGTATTTATTCACTTTTTTGATCAACTCAGCATCGTGAGCCCGTTTTGGATCCAGCCAAAAAACAGCCGGAGTATGGGAAAGTCTTGCGCGCGTTACCGCCAGCTTCACCCAATCCTGTATCGGCGCATCTTTGGTCTGGCACAATCTCCAGATATCTCCTTTTTCCACTTCGTGGGACATGATCACATGACCACTTTGGTCCACCACGTTGACGGTTCCGTCAAATGGAATTTCAAAAGTCTTATCGTGTGACCCGTATTCCTCAGCTTTCTGAGCCATCAAGCCTACGTTTGGCACACTTCCCATGGTAGTTGGGTTAAAAGCGCCATTCTTCTTACAGAAATCAATCGTAGCCTGATACACTCCGGCGTAACTTCTATCCGGAATGACAGCTTTTGTATCCTGACCTTTACCTTCTTTGTTCCACATCTGACCGGAAGTACGGATCATTGCAGGCATAGAAGCATCGATAATCACATCAGATGGCACATGAAGATTGGTGATTCCTTTATCAGAATTCACCATCGCCAAATCCGGACTGTCGGCATAGCAAGCGTCAACATCTGCCATGATTTCAGCTTTTTTCTCAGGAGTTACTTTTTCCAGACAAGCCAGCAAATCTGCAAATCCATTGTTTACGTCAACCCCTATTTCTTCGAAAGTCGCTGCATGTTTCGCAAAAACCGGCTCAAAGAATACTTTCACAGCATGACCAAAAATTATCGGATCGGAAACCTTCATCATCGTTGCCTTCAAGTGAATTGAAAACAACACGTCCTGAGCTTTTGCATCAGCTTTTGCTTTTTTCAGGAAAGCTTTCAGCGCAGAAATGCTGAGAGCAGACCCGTCAATCACTTCGCCTTCGATAAGTTTCAATCCGAATTTAAGAGTCTCTTTTTGACCATTTTTTCCGACTAATTCAATATTTACCGAAGTTGGGGCAGTGATTGTACCCGATTTTTCACTTCCGTAAAAATCTCCTTCAGTCATGCTATCCACGTGAGTTTTGGAATCCGCTGACCATTCTCCCATTGAATGTGGATGCTTTCTCGCGTAGGCTTTTACAGCCAGAGGTGCTCTTCTGTCGGAGTTACCTTCACGAAGAACCGGATTCACGGCCGACCCCTTGATTTTATCGTATTTTGCTTTGGCAATTATTTCTTCTTCAGTTTTAGGCTCTTCAGGATAATTAGGCAAAGAATATCCTTTTGCCTGTAATTCCTTGATGGCAGCTTTCAGCTGAGGCATAGAAGCACTGATATTGGGAAGCTTCACAATGTTTGCTTCCGGTGTTGTAGCAATTTTGCCAAGTTCAAGCAGCGCATCTTCGATTTGCTGCTCAGGCTTGAGGTACTCGGGGAAACTGGCGATTATCCTTCCTGAAAGAGAAATGTCTCTGGTTTCCACCTGAACTCCCGCGGAGCTGGTGAATGCCTGCACAATTGGCAATAGGGAATACGTGGCGAGGGCCGGAGCCTCATCAGTCAGCGTATAGAGAATTTTTGGAGTTTGGTTACTCATGGTTTTGGATCAAAATTCAAAAAGGCAAATAAGCCCTTTTTCTTCAACCTGACGTAAGAGCCAGATCCTTTTCAAAATGTTTTTTGATCGGAAAAAAGAAGAACCAGGGCAGGAAATTATGTGGCTAAAATACGCAAAATATCCTTGTTTCAAATCCCGCTTACGGAATCGATTCAGTCAAAACCAGTCAAAGATCAGCGAATCAAAAAATCGTCTGCATCCATCCAAGCCGGGAATTTTTTCCGATACTCTTCCAGCTTTTCTGCTTCAAGAGTCACAATCTGGTATTGGTCAAGTTCTCCCAAATATGCGATTTGAGCTCCTTTAAAATCATAGGCGGCAGAATGTCCATTGTAGCTGATTCCGTTCCCATCATCTCCTACCCGATTCACTCCTAAAGAATAAGAGAGATTTTCGATTGCACGAGCGGGAAGCAGAGAATCCCAGGCAGAAATCCTCACTGCCGGCCAGGAGGCCACATAAAAAATTAAATCATATGCTTCTTCTCCATCTTTTTGGTGATTTCTGGACCAGACCGGAAATCGAAGATCGTAGCAAACCTGTGGACAGATTTTCCATCCATTGAGTGAGAAGATTGGCAGCTTTTCCCCCGGGGAAAAAGTCTTGTCTTCATCCGCCATTCTGAATAAATGGCGCTTATCATAGTGTTGAATGAACCCATCCGATGAAACCCAAAGCAATCGGTTAAAATACTTCCCGCCTTCCTGAATAATTACACTTCCGGTGATGACCGATCCGGTTTGTGCCGCCATTTGCTTCATCCATTTGGTAACTCCGAGATTCATCGGCTCCGCCAATTCGAAAGCATCCATGCTAAAACCTGTCGGGAACATTTCCGGCAGGATAATGAGATCGGTTTTCTGATTGATTCCCCAGATCTTCTCTTCGAGCATAGCCAGATTCGCAACCTTATTTTTCCAATAAAGGTCGGTCTGAATCAGAGCAATGGAGAGTTCGGGGGATTTGCTCATTTGAGCGGATAGATCATTCGATAATCTGTAGAGATTTTACCTTTGCTTACATCAATCAGTTTGGACTGAACAAGTCTTTTCTTCAGTCCTTTCAGATAATCGATGAAGAGAATTCCCTCAAGGTGGTCGTATTCATGCTGGATAACCCGAGCTGTCAATCCTGAAAACTCCTCTTCATGAAGTTTCCAGTTTTCATCGTAATACTCGATGGTCAACTTATCCGGACGGATGATTTCGGCACGAACTTCAGGAATACTCAGGCAGCCCTCTTCAAAACTGAAATCGTCCCCATATTCATCCAGAATAATAGGATTGAGGAAAACGCGGCGAATTCCTTTTTCTTCGTCATCCTCATCGAGCATCAAAGTGGAGTCAATCACAAAAAGTCTTATTCCCTGATTGATTTGCGGTGCTGCCAAACCCACGCCGTTGGCGAAGTCCATGGTGGCGTACATGTCATTAATCAGAGTATTCATATCTGTACCTTCGGCAATTTCCTCCGCTTCTCTTTTTAAAATCGGATTACCGTAAGCAACTATTGGGTAAATCATTGTCTTTCTAAATAGGATTGTAAAATTATCGCTGCACTCACTTTGTCGAGATTTCCAGCTTTTTCCCGGCGGTCTTTCTTCTTACTTCCCATGGCAATCATACTTTGCAAGGCCATTTTGGAAGTAAATCGCTCGTCAATCAATTCAACTTTCAAGGTTGGAAATGTTTTTTCAAGATCCGATTTGAAAGCCATTACTCTTGGGGTCATTTCATTTTCCTGACCATTGAGCCGAATCGGTAGTCCCAAAACCAGCGTATCCACCTCTTCTTTTGCGCAATACGCTTTCAGATAGTTCATCAAAACTGAGGTATCTACAGTTTCCAGTGGATTTGCCAGCATCTTCAGCGGATCAGTAACAGCAAGGCCGGTTCGTTTTGTTCCCAAGTCAATGGCAAGAACTCTGGGCATCAGTTTGTTCTGATTTTTTTGCGGATTTGGCGCAAAGCTTCGCGTTCCAATTCAACAGCTTTTGGAAAAAGCAATTCATCTTCGATCTGAGCATGTATGATCAGTTCTCGTTCAAAGTTTTGCAACTCATGATAGAGTACTTTCATGGTCAAAGGCGCATCATTCGTCAATGAATATTCAGCTGTCAATCTCCGAATACCGTTCATCTCATCTTCGTGAATCTCATGAACTTCCGCCAAGAGGTGAATAGGGTCACGCTCCAGAATTGTCAGTGCATCTTTGAGCGAAAATCGATTCGCCTCAATATCCTGCAACATTTCTATTCGCTTAAATAAGCGACTCTCTTCCTCATGAATGTGGTGGATAAAATCATCCACAAAAAGAGGAAACATAATTCTCAGGTCAGCCATCAAAGCATTGTATTCAGGCTCGGGAGTAATACCGGAAATAAGATTGGAAAGAAAGGGTAATTCCTGCCTTACAAAATAGTAGTGCTTTTTCTTAAGATATGCGACGAGTACTTCAATTGGATTCAAATAAAGTTCTTCGGTGGTTGGTTCTTTGAGAAGCGCCCAAGCCTCTAACTCAGAAGTCAATTGCCTGACATGTACTTTGTGCTTTTTGCAGACGAGCTCAAGTGAATCAGTTGGATATTGATAAAAGCTGATTCCGAAATAATGCAAAACTGCTGCAAAGACGTAGTTTTGGGATACTAATTCTCCAACTGTCACACTTTGAAAATTCTTCTCTGATTGCATACCACAAAAATAATTTTTTTTAACATAAAAAAGGGGAATAAATTGGGTCATTATACAACCCCCTCGTATAAACAATTGTTAACTTTAAAAAATGGCTCTCTCTAAGGGAGCCTTTTTGCACTATTTTGAGTTAGATGTAGAAATCATATTGGGAAAACACGTGAGCGAGACTAAAAACACCAAATCACAAATCCGACTTCCGATCATCCTGGCACTGGCAATATCTGCCGGGATCTGGATAGGAGCCACATTTGCAGAGCCAAAAGGCAACCAAAATGATCTTCGGGCAGCTTTGTACAAGCTTCAGGAAATCATGACTTACATCAATCGGGACTATGTAGACAGCGTTGACACCAATGAGCTGGTCGAATACGGTATTAATAAAATGCTGGAAAATCTTGATCCTCATTCAAGTTATATTCCTGCCAGAGATGCTTCACTTGCCCAGTCCCAACTGGATGGTGAATTCGACGGAATCGGCGTTGAGTTTGGGATCATTCGAGATACAATTTATGTGGTAGCGCCCTTGACAGGCGGACCTTCTGAAGCACTTGGAATCCAATCAGGGGACCAAATTATACGAGTAGATGGAAAGACGGTAGCAGGTGTTGGTGTAACCAACCGAGATGTATTTGATTATCTCCGTGGACCAAGTGGGTCCAAAGTCATGGTTGACATCAAACGCAGAAATGAGCCTGAATTGATTTCATATGAAATCACCCGTGACAAAATCCCTCAGTACAGTATCAATGCATCTTATATGGTCAACGAGGAAATTGGCTATATCAAAGTGACTCGTTTTGCAGCAACCACCTACGATGAGTTCAGAAACTCAGTGATTGACCTGCAGTCTCAGGGCATGAAAAAGCTGATCATCGATCTTCAGGGAAATCCTGGCGGATACATGGGAGCTG